>CAIYVS010000517.1 GCA_903929655.1 uncultured Bacteroidota bacterium
CTGCCGCCTCCGAGGCCATCCGCCGGGAACTCCTCCGCGAGGGCCAGGTGTTCTACGTGCACAACCGGGTCCAGGACATCGAGGCCACCGCCCAGCGGGTGCGGGTGATGGCCCCCGAGGCCCGGGTGGCCGTCGCCCACGGCCAGATGGACGAGGGCTCGCTCGAACAGGTCGTCCTCGACTTCTGGCAGGGCGGCTACGACGTGCTCGTGTGCACCACCATCGTGGAGTCGGGCATCGACATGCCGACGGTCAACACGCTCGTGGTCGGCGCCTCGGGGGCCATCTTCGGCATCTTCGGCGCCCTCGCCGTGCACGCGTTCCTCAACCGCGGCCGCGACCTGCAGTCGCGCGCCCTGCTCGGCAACGTCGTCTTTCTGCTGGTCATCAACCTCTATGCGAAAGGAATCACTAATAAAAACAACTATGCCGGGTACATATATACCAAACAAGCGTTGTTTTTGCAAGCAGGGTAATTGTGAAAATATTTGTTTATCCACACCATTTGCCGGATTCGGCAAATTATATGGGTGTTGCAGATTTCATTAATCTGATATGCTTTTTCATAAACGAATTGTTCAATGAAAAGAAAAAAAGAAACTTTTTCGGATGTGCTACACTCCTTCCATTACCGTTACGATCTCCGCTCTGTCTTTGACGATTTCCTGACGATTGCCATCTGCGCTTTCTCCCAGAACATTGCCACAGGCAAGTCCCACGATGAAGAGTTGTACATGGCAACCATTGCAAAGTATAAAAAAGATGAAGTGTGCGAAACCTTTCCTAAACTCCTTGCCCTCCTCATCCTTGAAATGGAAGAACGTATAGGCAGCGACCTGGGAAACGATGTGCTTGGAGACTTCTACGAACAGAACCTATACTCTGCGCGTTCAAGCCAGTACTTTACTCCCTGGCCTGTCTGTATGTTCATGGCAAGCTGTGTGGCAGGTGATGACAAAGAGGAAAGAGATGAACCGCTCCGCATTCTTGATCCCAGCTGCGGCAGCGGACGGATGCTTCTTGCCGGGGCAAGGACCAGAGGCACAGGGCATGAGTACTATGGTATAGACATTGACCCTACCTGCGTCAAGATGGCTGCTATCAATCTTTTTCTGAATGGCATCTTCCACGGCGAGGTCATGTGCGCCGATGCCCTCATGCCCGACGACTTCCGCCTAAGCTATGTCATCTCCTTTCTGCCCTTTGGGATATTCAGGGTAACAGAGAAAGAAAAATCCAAGCTGTGGCACTTGCACAAAAACTCATTTCCGCTCAAAAAGGAGAAGCAACAATTGCCTGACATCAAACTGCCATCGGAAAGTGGAGATATACAAAGTTCCGGTGCGTCACAGTTACAATTATTTTAGAAGGTGTCCCAAAGACATCTTCTTTTTTATTTCTGCCACTGACTGATCATAAAATAAGAACAGATCTATACGAGATAATACCTTCATTTTTGTTAATTGGGATCATTTCCATGCAACACAAAACATGTATTGAAACAAAAAAACATCATAAAGCGTTTTAAAAAGAAGGATAAATTGCTTTTTATTTTTTTTCTTAATGAAATATATCTGAGGTTTACATCAATAATAGAGATGTAGTCGCAATAAAAACAATTGAGGGTAACGGTATGGTATAGAGCTAAGAACAATTACCGGGCACCGTCATAAACAGTTTTTTATCTTTGAAACAAATGACCATGGGAAAAGCAAACATATACGGGGTAGGTAACTTTTCCAATGAATTTCTTTGGGAAATAGGCAAACAGCTCCGTAAGATAAGAATAACGCAAGAACTTACATTAGATACCGTTGTAGCAATGACCGGTTGCAGCGAAGCTGTGATCAGCAAAATAGAGAACGGAAAATACAAGAGTCTTAAAGTTACGCTCTTGCGTATACTAACGGAATTTTACGGAATTGATATAACCCAGGTACTCCCATCCAAAACGGATATTATCTAAAATACAAGCAGACAATTTTCTTAAAAATATTCCTATTGGGAATAAAATATTCCTGCTGGGAATAAAATATCTGTGTTTTTTCTTGCATGGCAAGAATGCCCTTGCGACCTTTACTGCACTCCAATTATATACTGGCAGATCTACGTTTTGTTGCAGCAATGCATGAAAAGCTATGGATATTAAATACCCTAAGTAAGAGAGGGCACAATATGTCATGGGGCGGTACAATATTTTCACAAGAAAAACAAACATCATGAACAAGAAAAAAAGAATGCTGTTGTTATTGCTTAGCGGGTGTTTCATCGCAGCAATATCAATTTATTGGACTCCTCCGCCACCTCCTCCGCCACCTCCAAACAATCCTTATGAACAAACTCCGCCTCTTGTAAGCAATATATGGGTGCGACAATTGCAGCAACCCATAAACGGCAATTATATGATGGTACAAGTTCAGTACCAGCAGTTATCCGGCTCGGCACAGTTGCCTTTGCAATTGCCGGTCTTCCTGGGGCAAAACTCTATTACTTTATTTGACGACGGAACAAATGGAGACCCGATTGCTATGGATGGTATTTATACAGGCACATTGAGCGAAAGCCCGCAAGATTTTGAGAGTGACATGAATGCACGCGTACAGGCCATCAATTCCCAGACACAACAGGGAATTCCATTCTTTACTTTTGCAGGGCATCTTGGCACACAGGTATCAAGCCAGCAGGTATCCCAACAATTAACTTTTGACATGAATGCTTTCAATAGTTTTGCACCTGTGTCATTAAGTCCGCTGCTTTTCTCACCGGCTGCTGCTGCTATGGCACCTTCATCTACCTGCGTTCTTCCTGCAATTATCAAACAGCAATCGCTCTTTATTACCGACCTGTCGGTGGTAGAAGACCCTGCCAGGACTTACAATGTAGTAACAGGTATAGGCAATCCTGTGGGTAACTGGACTTTTGGTACTATGATAAATAATATGACAGGTGGTTTAGTAACCCCCAGTGCCCTGCTTTTATCATGGTTCAACAATTATGTAAACCCGGTAGTTGTAAATTTTCAAACTATAAATGCCAGGGGCAATTTTGTATATTTCGTAATAGCACCCTGGATGGTTGCTGCCGGTGCTGCCCCCAACAGAGCTGCTGTAACCCCTGCAAACTGGCTGGCTATATGGAATACTGTACCTGCTGCCACCTTGCTGAAAACTGCGCCTTTTAAACTGACTGCTATTGTTAATCGTATGGATCTTCGTGGAAATCCCGGTTACAGCGGTGGTCTGAGCAATGCAGGTGAGACGCGTTTTATTTTCACATTAATTGACCCGAACCTTGGTGATGGACCCGGTCCAAATGGTTTAGGCGTTGGTAGTAATGGATTTATAACCGGTTTGCCGCCAATCCAGCCCCAAAATGAGTTTTTCCCAGGGACTAATTTTATAGACTGGAAAGGGTTTAATATTATATTTGAATATGGCAATGTGCAAAACAATTTGTGCAGTGTAGTAAATTTCGCAAATCAATGGGTTAATTTAAGCACTTTCGCCTTTCCCAGCGCGGCATATAATGCAGCTTTAGAAGCCATTACTACTACGGTAACTAATATGGGTGCTGCGCCCACCAAAGTGAATAAAAGCGCCATAAACAGGATAAGGACCAATGAGCGCATATGTGATAAAGCTGTGTTTGCCTCAATACCAAGCTGGGTAACATCCGACTGGGAATTCAGACAGTTTGAATTGCAGACTGCCAGCAATTTGTTTGCACAGGTGCCTTTGACAAATACACCTATGAATTCAGCTAATGACATCACCGCCGCCAGTATAACCATAAACCCCCTAGCTGTTGGTTCATTACCTACTATTGCTGCTGTTCCTGCCGACCAGGATAACCTAATGGATTGGATATTCAGTACGCCTGCAAACGTAGCCAATATAATAGCAGGTAATGTAAGTATCCCTACTACCTGGCTTGGTTCTCCACTATTATCAGGCGGAGCAAGAGTGGACTATGAGTTTTTACATTATATCGACTTGAACTGGGCTTCTACCGACGCTAATTTCGTGGCATATAAAATAGCAAATACGCTGGGCACCGTTAATGGTTTCTCTCAATATAAGCTCGTAAGACAACAGTTATCGGTAAATTCATGCCAGGGATGTCATGCCGCAGACACCAAAACTATATTTACCCAGGTTGAGCCATTGGGTTATGGTGTTCCTGCAAGATATTGGAATTCACCGCCAGATGTCACAACAGCACCAGGCGGTATAGACACAAGGTTTGTGACTAAAGTAGGAGGAGCTTATGCCACTCCGCCTCCCACAGAAGATGTAGTGAATGTATCAGCATTTCTTACGGGTCGTAACTTCAGGGTTGCTGGTGGATTGTGCGCGCCGATCTCCAAATGGTATGACGATCTTTGCGGAGACGAACCCAGCGACCCGACAATGAATGGTTTGTTTTGGGTTAATGCCCAGGATAATTACCCCGGGAATGCAATCAACCTGAATACTTATTTATTTGGGTATAACGATCTGCAAAGAAGGTTGCAGGACTTACAGCTTATTGCCTGTACCAATTGCGCTTTAATGAAAACTACACCACTATTGCAAATATTGATCGGGGTACCAATGCCATTGGGCGGACACTAAAATTTATAAACCATATTTTGTAAAAACATAAAATAATTCTTATGAAAAAAAATATTTTATTACTGAGTTTTGCCACCCTGCTGTGCAGCGCACAATACTCTTTTGCCAAAGATGCTGATCCTGTGCAGGTGAAGTATTTCGAGGCAGATGGAGTGGTGGTATATGATATAAGGGGTTGTGTGCCGGGATCGGACATCTCCTTTTATTCGCAACAAGGCGGTGGCGAAATTATGAAACAAGCCACTGTTAATGCCGGTGGTACCACCAGGGTAAACTGGAACCAGAACGCCATGCCTGCATTTGTACTAAATGTACTGAATGCGAATGCTTCAGGCATAGCTGGCAATGGCATGGTATCTTTTACAGGTGATAAAGAATTCACTATTAATGATGTGGCCTTAGACAATATCAACGGCAGTGTTACACTCAGGTGGAATGGTTCTGTTAGCCAAGCCGGAAGCTACACATTTGAAGTGCTGAAAAGCGTAAATGGCGCAGACTGGTCACTTGTGGAATCAGTAAACGCCCAAAGCGCGGCAATGCTTCCTTATTCCTTTACCGATCCTTCACAATCAAATGGTACAGCAACCTACCAGATAAGGGTAAAGAATACCAACAATGATATTTACTATACCTCTAATCCGCTGTATGCAGATGGCGGAAACGGTATCAGTGTTTATCCAACTGTTGCACATACCACTATAAACGTGATGCTGAATGACATACGTAATAGCGGGTATGCAATACTAAACATGAATGGACAAGTTGTAACATCAGGAGCCTTGAATAATGCTCAAACTAGTTGTTCAATAGCTACACTCCCTGCTGGTAACTATTTGATAGAAATATCAACTGTAAGCAATAAAACAACTACCAAGTTTGTAAAAGAATAATTCTTACTTCAGGCAGGCTTTATCTGTCCTACGGTACAAATTAAAAGAAGGTGTCTTTAAAGACATCTTCTTTTTTGTTTCCACATGCGGGGGAATTTATGAAATCTGAAAAAAAATCATATTCTCAAAATATTCCAATGGCTGGAAGTGCCCCACCGAATCAGCGGGGTGCTTCCAGCCATTGGTTGCAGCCTTCCAAAAAGGCAAGTCCTCTTTAGTACCTGTCGGCACGGCATCTGCCATTACATATTCCGTGTTACTCTTTGCTTTGGTAATAATTTCAATGGTGTTGCAATGGAATATGAGCAAGGCGTGAAATTCCTTGTTCGTATCTCATTGGTGAACTGCAATCGAAAGATTTCCTGGAAACCTTTATGCAAAAGCCCTCTGACTTGGGGTTTTTGAGTTTGTATTGAGGGGGGTAGTGTGGCTTTTTGCAGTCCGTGACCACAGTCTGCGGAAACTATGCCAATGCTACCGGGCTTGCAAGTAGTAGCGATAAATCATTATTTTCCACTAAATGGCTTAATTCCGTATATCTCATTGAACAGTGGCTTAAAAGGATCACCGTGCGTGCCATATAAGAAATACGACACATTGGATGCTGACAGCAATTCCATTCGGGCCGCCTGTATTTCCCCTTCATACACCCGGATATTGAATACTTTGAATCGTTCGTCAAGAAATGTTATATATAATTTTTCTTCGTCGAAAAGCAATTCAAGGTGATACTGTTCATTATAGAGCACCTGTTCCGGGTGCTCTGCATGTATCATTTTAATCCGGCCCTCCTTATCACCCATGGGGATGAGGTCTAAACACATGAAATGGTACCAGGTCTTAAAATCACTATCCAGCCACCCGAACCGGAACAGGCTGAAATAGTATTGATGGAATGGCAATTCCCGATACTGGTCAAAGGGAATAGGAAATGCATTATTCAATTTTATTGGTTTAACCCAACAAGATATTTTTTAAAACAGGGCTTATTCATGACCAAAATCAGTTTTTTTTGATCTGCGTCATTTTTATTTTGAAATGAATAATACTTAAGAATAAGTCGGTGTGGTCAATCCACTCTGATAATGGCAGGTAGCCTCTTGAGAATTAAGGATGAAGCCCAACATTCCCATCGGAGGCTTTTAGATTATATTTTATGCCGATGTGGATAGTACTGCGTAAACATATTATTTTTTATCTTTTCTTCTTTTCCTGACCTCAGATTAAGGCATATTGCATCGTCTCCGTCTAAAAGACTTATTTTATACCGTTTATATACTGCCTCGCCACCCTTACAAATTGATTTCATATATACACGCTCTCCCGCTATCAAAGATTTATAATCCATTAGGTAATTTTTATAAAGCTACTCCATTATATCCAAATCAAAAATCATACGGGCTACGACCCTTATAGCAATTAACACTAATGCTTTTGATTCTATGGTTACCAATAAGCTGCCTGGACACAAGAAAAAGTATGAATTATGTAACCTATTTCTAAAGTTGTGTAACATTTAGATGCTTTAAAGGGCTACCTTGTCTATATCCGTTAAAAAAATAGAATTTATTTGAAGCTGTATATCAAATACATGTTGAGTACCCGCTGTAAAATGGCGGTAAAAGAAGAGTTGAAAAAACTTGGTCTGCACTTCATCCTTGTTGATCTGGGTGAGGTAGAGATCATGGAAAACATTTCCCCGGAACAAAGTGAGCAACTGAAAATTGCTTTACTCAACTCGGGATTTGAATTAATGGATGATAAGAAAGCCATATTAATTGAAAGAATAAAAACTATAATTATTGAGATGGTTCATCATACAGATGATGAACTCAAAGTAAATTTTTCTGATTTTTTAAGTGAAAAATTAAATCATAATTATACTTACCTCGCAAACTTATTTTCAGAGGTACAAGGAACTACCATCCAGCAATTTATTATATCTCATAAAGTTGAGCGGATAAAAGAACTGATCATGTATGAGGAACTCAACCTAACAGAGATCTCATATAAGATGAATTATAGCAGTGTCGCGCATTTATCCAATCAATTTAAAAAGGTTACGGGGCTCTCACCTTCTCACTTTATGCAATTGAAAGACAAGAGGCGAAAACCTATTGAAGAAATTGGAAATTAGAACAAAACGATAGAATATGGCTAAAATAGTAAGAACGGATACGGAAGAGTTGATCGTTACTCGCAAAGAACTTGCCTTTGAAAAAGAAGATAAAAGGAAACTTGTTGGAGAATTAGTCTTAGCTCGTCAAGAACTTGCTTTTCAAAAAGAGGAGAAAGGAAAACGTGCAGCAGAGCTAGGTATTGCTAACATAGAACTTGCCTTTCAAGATGAGGAGAAAGGAAAAAGAGCAGAAGAGTTAGGTATTGCCAATAAAGAGCGTGTCTTTCAAGACAAAGAGAAAGGAAAACGTGCAGCAGAGCTAGGTATTGCCAACAAAGAGAAAGGAAAAAGGGCGGCCGAGTTAGGTATCGCCAACAAAGAGCTTGCTTTCCAAGATGAAGAGAAAGAAAAACGGGCAGCGGAATTAAGCATTGCCAATATAGAACTTGTCTTTCAAAATAAAGAGAAAGAAAAACGGGCAGAAGAATTGGGCATTGCCAACAAAGAACTTGTCTTTCAAAATAAAGAGAAAGAAAAACGTGCAGAAGAATTGGGCATTGCCAACAAAGAACTTGTCTTTCAAAATAAAGAGAAAGAAAAACGGGCAGAAGAATTAGGTATTGCTAACAAGGAACTCGCTTTTCAAAACGATGAGAAAGAAAAACGGGCAGCAGAGTTAATAGTTGCCAACAAAGAACTTGCCTTTCAAAACGATGAGAAAGAAAAAAGAGCGGCAGAGTTAATCATTGCCAACAAAGAACTTGCCTTTCAAAACGATGAGAAAGAAAAAAGAGCAGCAGAATTAATCATAGCGAACAAGGAACTTGTCTTTCAAACCGGGGAAAAAGAAAAACGGGCCGCAGAGTTAATCATTGCCGACATAGAACTTGACTTTCAAAACAAAGAGAAGGAAAAACGGGAAATTGCGAATAAAGAACTTGAAGCATTGAGCTATTCTGCAAAATTAGCTTCTCAATATTCGCTCAGCCTTATTGAAGCAAGTCGTGATCCCTTATTTACCATTAGCCCGGAAGGAAAGATCACCGATATGAATGAGGCAACGGTAAAAGTCACGGAGCGGTCACGCGAGAAATTGATCGGCACAAATTTTATTGATTATTTTTCTGAACCGGATAAAGCACGAGAGGGCTATCAACAAGTTTTTGCTCATGGCTTTATGGAAGATTATCCTCTAACCATATTAGACGGCAAGTTAACCCCTGTATTATTCAATGGATCGGTTTATAAAGACGATAAAGGAAATGTGCTGGGTGCAGTGGTAGTGGCAAGAGTTATTACTGAGCAAAAAAGATTTGAAAAAGAATTAACAGAGGCACGGGTGTTTGCCGAGCTGGCAACAGGCATTGCTGAAGAAGCAAAAAGTAAGGCCGAAAGTGCCACACAAATTGCGGAAGATGCTACGCGGATAGCAGAAGATGCCACAAGAATAGCAAATGATGCAGTAAAAGCTAAGCAGCAATTTCTATCCAATATGAGTCATGAGATCCGCACACCTATGAATGCGATCATCGGATTTACAAAAGTAGTATTAAAAACAGATCTGTCGGCAAAACAAAAAGAATATTTATCGGCAATCAAAATGAGTGGGGATGCATTGATCGTGCTCATTAACGATATACTCGACCTGGCAAAAGTAGACGCAGGGAAAATGACATTTGTGCAAACGCCTTTCAAAATGACAGCATCCATATCAGCCATGCTTCATTTGTTTGAGACAAAGATCCAGGAAAAGAATTTAGAGTTGGTTAAAGAATACGACAACAACATTCCGGAGGTCTTAGTTGGCGACCCGGTGCGTTTGCACCAGATTATTTTAAATCTGGTGAGTAATGCCGTAAAGTTTACAACAACAGGAAAGATCACGGTAAGTGTTCGTTTGCTCAGTGAAGATGAAGAGAAAGCAACTATTGAATTTGCAGTCACGGATACCGGAATTGGAATACCTAAAAATAAAATTGAAAAGATTTTTGAGAACTTTCAGCAGGCAACCAGCGGCACTTCAAGATTATTTGGGGGAACGGGATTAGGACTTGCTATTGTTAAACAATTAGTAGAACCGCAGGGTGGAAGCATTAGTGTAAAAAGTAAAATTGATGTAGGCTCTACTTTTAGTTTTATATTAAGTTTTCAAAAAACACAAGCTGAGGCTGAATCAGATACGGAGTTAGTAGAATTGGATACGCAAATTAAAAATATAAAAATATTAGTAGTAGAAGACATTGCACTCAATCAATTACTGATGAAAACAGTATTGGATGAGTTTGGATTTGAACGGGATATTGCTGCCAACGGGAAAATAGCCATTGAAAAATTACAAAATAAATCTTATGACATTATTTTGATGGACTTGCAAATGCCTGAAATGAATGGGTTTGAAGCTACTGAATACATTCGTAACACAATGAATTCAAAGATACCCATTATTGCTTTAACTGCCGATGTAACTACCGTTGACCTGGCAAAATGTAAGGCCGTTGGTATGAATGATTATATTGCAAAGCCGATTGACGAAAGGTTGTTATACAATAAAATTGTTGGCCTGGTAAAGAAACCCGTACCGATAAAGAATTATGCTCAAGAAGAGGAGGGAGCTAAAAAATTAAAATGCATTGATCTGGATTTTTTGGCCCACCGTACAAAGTCCGACCCGAAGTTGATGATGGAAATGATCTCTCTTTATTTGGAACAAACCCCACCTTTAATTCTCATAATGAAACAAAGCTTGCAAGATAAAGATTGGCAATCATTGTATTCGGCACTACATAAAATGATCCCTTCATTTTCTATAATGGGTATCGGTGTAGATTTTGAAAACATGGCTAAAAAAGTTCAGGAATATGCAAGAACACAGCAAGAGACAGATGGAATACCGGACTTGGTCTTACAGCTTGAAAACGTTTGTGCCCAGGCATGTAAAGAATTGGAAGTGGAGTTTAACACGATTAAAAATACCAACCTATGAATAAAGAAAAAATAAAACTTTTCCTGGTTGATGACGATGCCTTGTTTTTAAAATCATTAGAGATCGAATTCCTCCAACATGCAGATTTTGCCATTGAAACCTATGCTACGGGTGAACACTGCATTGGGAATTTATCAAATACTCCCGATATAATCATTTTGGATTATCATCTTGATGGCATTGATAAACACGCGATGAACGGACTGGATACATTGGATAAAATAAAAGCTTACAATCCTGATATTCCCGTTGTGATGCTATCCTCCCAGGATAAAATTGAAGTGGCTGTAAGCTGTATGCACCATAGGGCTTTTGACTATGTAGTAAAAAGTGAAACCGCATTCGTGCGCTTGCAAAAAATCATTACTACCATTTCCCGTATCAAAAAAATGGAAAGTACGTTGACTTGGTATATGGATAGGGTGTGATCTACGCCACCTATCTACCACTTGTTTCGAATATTTGAACGACATAACTTATTTTAAGTTTACGTAATGCTTGAATATCTTTTTTGCCAACGTAATTACAATCGCTTTTTCTAAGCTATTGAAGACCGATTTACTTAGTTAGTCAAGTGGTGTGCGATTCCCGTACCGAGCCAGTAGGAGCAATTGAAGTAGGTTACATACTTCTTTTCCTCGCTGCCCTTGGGTTTATAGGAATCATTGATTGCAATTGAAAAGCTTACAAATTTTCTTTCATCCGGCAGGGTCTTTAGCTGCGCTGAATCCGTTAGTCTATCCATGATCTCCATAATTAGTCTGTTTTTATGTTTTTAAAATTGATTACTTGTTGAAAAGGGCAAACTGTCCTTCTATCTGTTTCGATACCTGTTTATGGTGGTTCAATTTTCGGGTGAGATAGTGGACAGTAATATCTTCATTAGAGAAAATCGCCCATGCTTGAGTTAATGCTTTCGAGCGTGTGTTGTGCCTTTGTTTCTGAATATCCCACGATATGTGCATCAGTCGGGATAAGCGGTTTGTGTCTCGTGTCATACGTACTGTTTTTTTGTGAGTAAATCCACTTCGGCTTAAAAAGCCTTATGGCCTTTGATAAGCCACAGAAAGAACGGGCGGAGAAGGCAGGCAAGGTTTTGGAAAAGAAAATACTACCAGACAGATCGAAGTCCTCAGTGTTCGGGTGAAGATTTTGTTTTCCAAACCCGCAAACGTAATGACAATGAAGCGAAGACCTTGCAGGCCAAGCCGGACGAAAATATCTTCGCTGTGGCAAAGGCCAAAGAATTAGACTATCATCACTATTTAGTGTAACTTTATTCCTCTTATGCACCTCATTCTACTAACAGAAAACACATTGCAGGAACTACTGCAAAAGGGATATTCCCACCTTATTTTCAAACGGGCCGATGAAAGCTATACGCCCGCAGTCGTTACATTTGAAGCGGTCAAGCAAGCGCCGGAAAATACAGATGCCTTATTGATCGCAGATAATGAAACCCATAATATGCTGTCATCCACCAGACGCATCTATTATGTTCAAGTCGAAGATTTTTTATAAAATGAACGCATGGACATGCTGATGATGCCTTGCATCTACAGTATATAAATTGAGCATGCTATAAAAATTGCAAATATATTTGCTCTACGAGAAAAAATGCAGCCGGAATCTTTTAGGAAAATTGCCTGCTCGTGTTTTGGAGCATATCCGTTTTAGATGGAATTATATGGATCATGTCAATTCCATAAAATTCCGCCAGTATATGCAAGAGGGTAATTTTAAGGCTCTTATATTTCCCGTTCTCTACTTTGCTTATCACCGTTTCGCTGAAACCAATCATTGCTACCACCGTATCTAATTTCATATCCTGCGCGACTCGTATCTTGCGCAGCCGTTTGCCTATTTCCCAAAGAAATTCTTCGGAAAAATTACTCATACGATATGTGGTTGCCTTTTTCATGATTATTAATTTAAAAGCTAAAAACTGTGAATGACAGTGCAAGGGGAGATTGTTCTTAGCTCTATACCAGTATCCTCAATTATTTTTATGGCAGCTACCGCTCTCTAGTTTATGTAAAGTACTGCTCCCTTTTAGTAAGAAAAAAATAAAAAGCAGTTTATTCTTCTCTTTTTAAAGTTTTAATAATGGCTTTTATGGTTCCAACACCTGCTATTTGTTTGGTGAAAATGGCCACTCAAAACTTTGGCAATATATTTGCTCGGGAATTACAGAGAAAAAACGGGTCTTTGTCGGGGCATTACTATATATCCAGATCAGGCAAAACGTCCCTCGTCTTGTCGTTTATCTCCTCAATGATCATATCCAATTCCACCGCGCATTCTATTATCCCTTTCAGTATTTCCTCATTCGTGGGGTCCTCTGGCGTGTCTTTATTAAACAACTGCGCCAGTCCTAAAATGGTGGCAACTGGCTTGCGCACCTTATGCGACTCTATCCAGGCAATTTCCTTTAAACGCTCATTCTGGGATGCAATGAGCATTGTTTGCTTTCGCTGCTCCGTGATGTCGGTAAAGAACACCAGCAAGCCGTCAGGAATAGGATATACATTCACCACAACCCATTTTTGCAATACGGAGGATTGTTCTTCGAACCGGACGCTTACGTTATCATGCAGAGCCCGGCGATATTCGGTATAGAATTTCAGGGATACCGCTTTGGGAAATTGCGTCCAGTAGTGGGTACCTATCAGGTCTTCCTTTTTCCTGCCTATGATCCTCTCGAATGCCGTATTAACATAGGTAAAATTAAAATCCCGGTCGAGGATGAAAAACCCGTCGGTAATGCTATCCAATATCTTTTCTATGTCCGTAATGCTTTTTCGCAGCGGGGAGGTATTCTGTCGCATAGGCATTTTGTTTCAATACAGTAATGAACACGGCTTGGAACTATGAATGTATATCCAATTTATTTTCTTTCAAACTATTAATCCACATAATTTGCCTACTTCGTCAAATTTTACCCCCTAGCCTACTTTCTTTCTTCTGCTTACACTGAATGAAACAATATTTCATTCACAAAAAAACAGTGTAAAAAATGGAGACACAACAAAGTACTTCCAACAAAGACAAAGCCGCTCACAAGGATGTGTACGGTATCATCACCGACAGGATCATTGAGCAACTGAACAAAGGAACCGTGCCTTGGCGCAAGCCCTGGGCGGAGGCAGGTATACCGACCAACTTCATTTCAAAAAGAGCCTACCGGGGCATCAACATCATGCTTCTTGCATCGCTCGGCTATGAGCAAAACTATTTCCTCACTCCCAAGCAACTTGAACGGGCAAACGGGAAGCCTAAGAAAGACGAAAAGCCCTACCCAGTCATTTACTGGAACTACTCAGATCAGGAATTGAGCGATGAAGAAAAGGCCGAAGGTATCGAGGCTAAGAAGATAGGTAAGCTCAGGTACTACATGGTGTACAATGTCTCTCAATGCGAAGGTCTTGATCTGAAATCCATTTCCACAAAAGCGACACGGGTACAGAGCTCAGAGGAACTTGCAGACCTGTGTATATCCGCTATGCCCAACAAGCCCCGCATCCAGTTCAAAGAACAAAAGGCATACTATGACCCACGTCTGGACATCGTGAACATGCCGAAACAAAAAACTTTTGAAAGCGATGCAGCATATTTTTCAACGCTTTTTCATGAACTATTGCATAGCACAGGCCACGTAAGCAGACTGAACCGCAAGGACCTGGTACAAATGTCGGAGTTCGGCAGCGAACCATATTCACATGAAGAATTGGTAGCGGAGATCGGAACCTGCTACCTGCAATGCTTTACAGGCATTACAGGCCAGTTCGAGCAAAGCGCGGCCTACATTCAGGGCTGGCTTACCAAGCTCAAAAATGACCGAAGGTTCATTTTCTCTGCTTCCACTGCTGCGCAGAAGGCAACGGATTTTATTCTGAACAAGAAGCATGAGGTGGAGGACAAGGAGGAGGAATAGCTTAGTTGTTGTGGAATATCGCTATGTAAAAACTAAAAGGCCCGGTACGGATTATCCGTTATCGGGCCTTATTCTTGCAAGCAGAACATATGCCGTACATATACCCGATGGCATATAATACATGTCCCATGCATATATGCATAAAAAATTAACAATACAATTCTCAAATAGTCGGTATTTTTGCAGTTCTAAAATAGACTAGATGTGAACGAAGCATTTACCTTCGACCAGGCGACGACCCTCTGCAAAGACTATCAGGAATTAATCGGGAGTATTGTCATTAATGGGGAGAATAAAGAGTTTGAAGTCATAGATCAAATTGTCGTTGCGCCTTACGGAAAATTACTTGCCCATATCTTCTTTAAACTGTTAGTGAAAGTAAAAGACCCCGTCAAAGCCTTGGCATTTTATGATTTTCCGCAGTATGATGTGCAGCTTATTATAAAAGAACTGGTAGCCTATGGCGATTGCTACTCGACGCACATGGACCTGCGTACCTATCTGAAAAGTATCGGTCAGCGGTTTGATGCTCATAAAATTATATGAAGCATGGCTCAACTAAAAATAATTAACAGTAATGGAATTTAGTGTAAAAGAAAAAGGCGCAGGAATACGCCCTTGATCCATTCTTTGTTAGTGTCTAATTCGACCAACGGGATACAAAATACTGTATTTATTTACCTAAGGAGTAGTTGGTATCGCTTCAAAAAACAGGTACCTTTATCTTTCTAGGAAAGTAGTAATCCGTTCATGGAGTAAGGCTGCAGTCTTGCTGCCTTTTTTTATTTCCTCCGGGAAAGGCCGAGCACTGTGTCCCATACTTTCTCAACTATTTTAGCGGCAAGCTCTATAGCTTCCGTTTCATTGTCTGCTTCCAGGATGTACCATAGAATCACTTGCTTACCGTTGTGCATATCCAATTCTGCAATACCACTATCATTGCTCTGCACCCGTTTAGCTGATACGGCCACATTATTCTTAAATAACACTTTAAATGCATCCATATATTAGGGTATCCTTTTTTTATGCAGATATGCACGCACGGCCAAAGCTGCTGTTATGAATAAGATGATGCCCAGGACGAATTCTTTGTTGGCCATAGGGCAAACCTACGGAGATATGTCATACTACGCCAGCGTGTTTTCACGGTATTTTTTCAAATAGCTGCTTTCCGAGCCTAAGGTGCTGAACACCAGCATTTTAAATTTCAATTCATTAAGAGCTGGTTAATGGGATAGCATTGGCAGCTATAACCCGTTTTCATTTTTACATTTGCCGAATGAGAGGAGATACTTTTTTAGTGATCATTATAACCATCATTGCAGCTATGCTTGCGGTGATATACCGCGTGTATAAAAGGATGCCGTGAACATGGGTATCCCTGAAATATTCACGCTATCAATTCAACAGAACAATATAATGGGTATAATAAAAGCAGCATTGTAGTAATTGTGCAGCATACAGATGGGTAATAACCGAATACAATTTTAAAGCAGCGTATATGGCATACTCTATTTTATGATCCCGTTCTTAAGCGCAAAGACCACAAGCGTAGTCCTGTTATCCACATTGAATTTCCTGAACAGCAACTCCCTTTACCCGTCTATCGTGCGCGGCGAAATTCTCATCCTTTCAGCCATTTCCGTGTAGGTGAGATTAGTTGCGCAGAATGATAAGACTATGGCTTGCGATTTTGAGATGGTATAGTCGCTCTTACGCGTATTGGGCCACGTATCCAATATATCCGGCTCCCAGTAGGTGCCTGTCGCATGTATCGCAAGCAACACTTTTTTTAGTTCCGCAGGCTGGCAGTCCTTCAGCAGGTATCCGTTTGCCCCGTCATACAGCATCTTATACACCGCGAATTCATAATAATGCCGGACGAGGACGAGTACTTTGACGTTTTTCAGACTACCTTTTATCTCCTTGAGCGCCTGGTTATTGTTCAGCATGAGCGCATCGGAACTGAGGATACATATATCCGGCACTGTTTTTGCATTTTTAAGTTTGGCGATGAGCCGGGCAGCGTCGTCCTCGTCTGCCTGAACGGCAAAAGCTCCAAAGGAAGATATGAGGGCTTTCAAACCTTTGCGGAACAGAATATTGTCGTCAATGAGCGCAACCCTGATTTTGGCCAAATTCATGTATGATTTAGTTTTAAAAAAATAGATGGTGGCGGGGTGCAGTGTTCTGGTTAGGCTAGGCATATATAGCCAACCAATGATATGTTAAAGATATTGTTTCATTTTGAATTACGAACGTATTTGTGTTATAGCGGGAGTTTCGGCAGAAAATCTCTTTGCATACTTGGGTCGCGAAAAAGGATATTGTGCAACTTAGACCTAGGACTTTATGGATGCACATCTTTACTTGGTAATCAGTATCAAATATTTTTATGAATCAATATTATTCCCTAACTTAATAAAAGTAGTCAATGCTACGGTTGGTGTGAATTCGCTATGATTAATTGAGTGATGCGATACTGACAAGGATATCGAGATATTTACTCGGCCTGCAATTATTGGAAAATCTTCTGCGTTGTTCCTGA
Organism: uncultured Bacteroidota bacterium; assembly: GCA_903929655.1. Classification (GTDB taxonomy): domain Bacteria; phylum Bacteroidota; class Bacteroidia; order Chitinophagales; family Chitinophagaceae; genus JABDGU01. Next base: position 17,091 of record CAIYVS010000517.1, read on the forward strand.
TTGATAATATTGACCTGGAAAATGAGCGCATCAATACTATCCCCGTGATTCTCAATTGCCGTTGACAGCCATTGCAGGGCATTCTGTCCCAACTGCCGGTCAAATTCTTGCAATCTATACCTGAAAATACGCTCTTCGCAGAACATAATCCGATCTGTCATACCATATTTCTCGGCGATTTTGTCGGTGAGCGCTTTATAGTCCATGACATTAGATTCTTCCATACTACACGTTTTCAGCGTAAAGGTATGCTGGTTTTCCTTTTTAAAGCACTGATATTTGTAAGGATATGGACTTTCTTCTTGCGTTACCTACGGCAATTTCA
>CAIYVS010000518.1 GCA_903929655.1 uncultured Bacteroidota bacterium
AAAAAGTAACTGTTCATAAAGAAATTAAATAATTTTTAAAAATATTTGAGTAATGGCAAAAGCAGCAAAAACCGCGATCAAGACAAAAGACCAGAAAGCGGCAGCCGAAGCAAAGAACTATACAAAAGTGATAAAGGCTGTACGCAGTCCTAAATCTGGTGCTTATACCTTCAAAGAAGGCATGATACATAAAGATAAAATTAAAGACTTTCTTGCCGAGAAATAGAGCCCCTTTAGACCAAGGTTGACCATAAGCTTGGACTTATTTACCATATTAATAGCTATTCGCCCAAAGCGAATGGTTTTTTTGTTTATGCATATGGGTGCAGCGAATTAGGCCCCTGGTTCTGGATTTTGTAAAAAGTTTAACTTTTAGCAAAATAATCTATAAGAGTCTGCGTTAATATCTTAAACCATCACATTTATGAAGCAATCCACCTTTATCTTATCGCTAGCTTTTATACTGATTATAAGTGCTTGCCAAAAAAATAATAGCCCAGCCCCTGTAAAACCAGCCCCTGCGAATCCTGCCCATGCAAAACCTAAGCCTGTCGTAAACACCGGACACGTTTATACAAACCAACTCCCTATTACCTCCTACCTCTATACAGATACTTTTATAGGAATCAGCCATTATAATCTATACAATAGATGGCCTCCTGTTGATACCATTATTTCTGCTATGGCTTTTGTCATACACATGCTTAAAGCAAACAGCACAGATGAAGAAAGGGATTTCTCTGCGAAACTAAGCTCTTACAATTATTGCTTCAATATGAGTGGCACGTACTATTCCGCTATCATCCTTTGCCCTATTAATTTTGTTTTTGATTATAACGCATCGGGTACTTACAGGAAGTTATCTGCCAGTGGCATGTATTGTTCAGACTCCTTTTTTCTCCGAAACGATAGCCTGATATTGGGAGGATCTACCTCATCTCCCGGCATGGGTTGTGCATCGGGATGTTTAAACGCATACAATTTCCAGGGCAGAAAGAAATAAGAGCGATGAAAAAACAAACCCTATAGCCAGCCAATTACCAATATGATTGCAAGCAGGTATAAGATAGTTCTCATAAACCGGCATTTTATTAGTTTATAAAATCAAGCAAGGTATCTGTATTCAGTTCATCCAGGTTATTGTGCTCATCGCCACCTAAACTATAGTAGCTGTTCTCTTCATCTTCTTCACCAATCTCCTCATCAGCTTCCATAAGCTCAATGTCTGGTATATCGAGGTCGTCACCTGTCAGTATTTCATCCGGGGCCTTTTCGTTCCACTCATCATCTTTTTCATTCAGCTCTTTTATAGTACTGTTATCGTCAGGATTAATATTATCCAGCTTTTCGGCTTTGCTGTATATATCTTCACTGGCCGGGTAAACAGGATAACCCGGTAAGTTGTCTTCGGTTTTATTATCTACCGTATTCTTTGATTTTTTCATCACAAAATATTTTTTAAGTCCCAAACATCCATCTTAAATCTGCTATCTAAAATACCATATAGGAGGAACAAACGTCATGATCTGTATCATTTATAAAATCCAATCTCAAGTTATAAGATAGAGAGCAAACAGCTTCTAATTATAAAGATAGCCTATTTAACCCTATGAAAAATATCAGATACCTCTGCGACATCAAAAAAATCAGGTTTGTGCATATTCTGCCCAATCCATTCCCGAAGCTCTTCAGGGCTCGAAACATCCGGTTTGTTTTTATCCGATACCCATGAAATCTTTAAAGTGTTGCCAGATGATGCAAGATCAAGTTTAACAAGTGCGAACTCATGCTTCGTACTATCCCTGCTGAAAACACTCAAAAAAATGCCGCCATTAACTTTTGAGTAATATGCATAATAGTACTTTACTTCGTAGCCATCTTTGTGTATCTCTTTGGCTTTTATTGCATACATGGTTTTATTCTTTCGCGTTACTATGTATTCGCTATAGGAGTCATCTTTTTTCTCACTCAGCCATTTGCCACACAGCACAGTATCAATGCGATGTGGTTTTGCATCAATAGGTACAGAGGTTTGCAAGGGGCATCAATATAGCACCATACAGAGGCAGGCAAGAATTGAGAATTGAAATAGCTTTTGCATAGTTTTATTTATTTAAACCAATATAAATGTAATTATTATTTATAAAAATTGCCAAAGACCCTTAATATTACAGTTAAATATAAGCCAGCATATACGAGACCAGATATGAAAATACTTTTTGCAACTCTTTGTTTAATATTTCCCTTTGTTGCATTGGCACAGAAAAAGCTGCCATACGATCTGTACTCACCAGATACCATGAAATATGATGTAAAAGTGAGTAGCGATGCCAGCGGTACAAAAACGGTTCATGTGGACTTCGGGACTTTTAACTTTACTGACGAACCTGAAATCAATTTTTATGTAAGGCCCCAGACCCATCCTTTTATCCTGGACAAATCATTATGGAATGTAGCCTATCTTAAACCTGTTTATGATAAACGCTATATGGTACTTTCGGGAAATGAGGGTAAGATAATCAGCTTCCAATACATTAGCAAGTACAATAAATTTTTCAAAAGCCCTTTTAAAGAAATTACATCTGCAAATACTACGCATGGTAAAATCTTTTTTGAATTTACAGGCGAATATTTACCAAAATATATTTACATCAATACACTTTTCACTTATCATACAGATGCCGTTGCCGGGAAAGAAATATCAGATACTTTCATTGTAAAGAATAAGGGTCTACAGGTTCTGAAAATGAAATTCCTAAAATATGACGAAGGACTGCAAAACAAGGACAGTAGTACTTCTCTTGTTACCATCCTGCCGGGAAAAGAAAAGAAGGTTATTTTGTGCTATACTCCTTTAAAAAAAGGATCATTCAACAAAGCAGCAGAAATGATGTTTTATATGCAAGGTGAAAAGGTAAAACACAATGCGATTATCAAAATGAAAGGCCATGTTGCCGGTTAGGAATTGCCCGTAATTTGAATGATAAATAAAAGCTGGTATCTTACATTCTCATGCAATATTTGCAGCTATGAAAAGGGCATATTTACATTTGCCACTAGTATTTATTATTTGTCTTTTAGGCTCCTGCGATTCTGACCCGGGGAACCAAGAGCGTGGTTCTGATTTGTTCCTGGTACAGGCGAAGGATGGCTTAAACGCCTATATTGATTCTGCTAATTATTATTGTGACAGACTTTTAATTGAGTATAAGGCAGGCGGTAAAAAAGATGTACTTACAGCCGCGTACGGACCTCAAATTAAATATTATGAAAACAGCATCAATGAAGCGCTTGACAGGGCCAATGTACTAAGCAAACAAAAAAGGCTGATGCCGGGCGTATATGAAAGATGGCTTGGTGGATTTAACCTTAAATCGCTGGCTGATAAAAATAAAAGACTGGCCTCGATAGGTGTTGACCTCAGGTATATTCCGGCTGCAGATATTAATTTTAGACGGCCGAATGCGGCAAGCGACACTAGTAAAAGTGCCTTAAGCCAAGTATACAGCGACAGGGAAAACAATTTTATAATAAAGCTCCCGGCTGACTGGATAGCTACTGAAAAAGAGCAAGAAGGCATGATCTCTGTTTTAGCTGGACCGGGCAATGGCCAAACAATAAGGGATGCAGCTGTTGGAGTGAATATTATGGATTATACCAAGGAGCTTACAACTGAAGATTTCTACTACGGCAATATTGCTTTAATAAAAAACAACAGTAAAGATTTTAAGATGATACAGGAGACCGATATGGACCTGAACGGAATAAAATCAAAATGTGCCATTTTTAGTTGTGTCAACAATGGTATTTCCATTACGTCCATCCAGGCATATTTCTTCCAAAATAAGAAAGGTTATATCGTGAATGGCACTTCTTCCAGTGAACATTTCAGCGAATACCAGGATATTTACACCGCAATCCTAAAGTCTTTCAGGGTACAGGATAAGAAGTAAATTTCTATTTGTCAAATGTAGGTGTGTATCTTTTGGGGTTGGCTCTCATAGGCCTTGGGGCGACGTTTCTAACTGCATTATCGGTTCTTAAAAAAACAGTATAATAGGTTTTATCTTTGTAAAACACAGATGCTACGGTATAAAATGAAGTATCCCATTTTACATTTGCAAAAAGCCGCATGCTTTTGCTGTCATAACTAATTTTGATTGCGTTTGCGGTTTTCTCTTCGTCATGTCCCCATATACCAAAAAAGTCGCTTGAATTATCTGCGGAGGTTTTTATGCGTATGGTAGGAATGACAAATACCCTGCATCCAAGAGGCTCTGGTAATGGAACCGAAATTCTTAATGTAGTATCGGATGGGTGAGCTTTGATATAAGCAAACAGGCCATGCAGTTGAGCAGTGTCAAGGGTATAGACTTTATAGTGCGCAGGCAAAGGTGATTCTGTATAGCCTTGCAATGCACTGTCTTTTTCAATTATCCAATCGAAGTGTGGGTTTGCAATTTCTATGCCCGAACAAGCAATTGTCTTGTTCCTTTTATTGCCGGATGTATTTTTAGTGAGTTTGCAGGATAAGAAAATAAGAACAAAAAGCGGTAGTGTCCATTTAATAATTGTCATAAGGATATTTGAGATTGAAAGATCAATATTGTTGACTGTTGTTGTTAAAATAGTATACGAGGCGCAGTACGCAAACATTATTATACTGTCCGTTTCCGTAGCTGAAACCAAGCGGCACACGGTCTACAGGCCTTATTGTCTTGAGCGAATATTGGTAGCGGATGTTCACGTTCAGGTTCTTATATAGTTTGGTACTGGCACCAATGATACCGTTTATATCATCCGTATTGAAATAATTAACGTTGGGATCAATAACTACCGGATAGTCTGTTTGTGCCCATTCGCTGGAATTGATAAGCCGTGCATAAGATGCACCGAGCTCAAAATCTATTACCCGTCGTTCATCCATAATAACTGCAGATTGCCTTAAATGAAACGTAATAGGGATCTCGATATAATTGAGGTCTATATGATATTGTTCTATTACCAGTCCCAGGTTTTGAGATGTAACTGTGCTTGCAGCCCGGCTTCCTTTCCCGGAATACAATAAGTCCATACTGATACCAGTTCTTTTAGAGAAGTGGATGTATACGGTAGCGCCTGTATTAAGCCCAACTTTATGATAGCCCCAATAGGTGTCTCCATCTACTTGTGCAAAATTAGTGCCGAATATAAGTCCTCCCGAAAACGACATATGAGGTTCTTCTATATAATAGCTGTCCTGGGCCGATACCCTGGCGATGCTGAAGGAGCATGACAAAACAAAAGCCAGATATATGTAACCTTTCAAGCGGGGCATGCGCCAAAGTTAAGCATTAGAATAACACTACGAACGGCTATGCGGATATCTTAGAATTCTTCTTTTTTAGATAGTTCACCCTTATCTGTAAAATATTCCCATGTGCCGTACTTTTCAGGCCTGGGGCGTTTGCCTGTGGTAATTTTACGTACGGTTTTTTCGGTCTCCGGGTCTATAACTTCTGTTGTGTCTTTGCTTTTTTCATCAATGGTTGCTTTGTAAAAACCATTTGTTTTTAATTGCCCGTTCTCATAAAACTCCTGGTAGCTGCCGGACATGCAGTAATAATATGCTCCATTATCTACAAGGGCATATGTATAAAGCGTTTTTAACTTAGCATCGGGATAATAATGTTGCCATAAGCCTATTGGATTATCTTTATGATAGTAGCCGGTATTTTTAATTGCACCGTTTTCATAATAATCTGTCCACTTACCTTCGCGCATGTATTTATCTCCATCTACACTAAAATTACCTTCAGCAAGTATTTTATGGTTCCTGTCAAACAGTTTATATGCAGCTGTTTCATCTCCAATAAATACGATCCTGCTGGTATCGCCAGATGCAACATAATACTTGCCTGAATCTTCTTCTTTTATAAGCCTGTTATTGTCTTCTGAAACAAATGAAAAAGGGGGCTCTACCTGTGAGAACAGAGGTTTGTAACAAAAGGAAAATACAATAAAAAGTAAAAAAAATCTCATGTACAAATGTCTTTCAACCGTGCAAAAGTAGTTATTCTTTTTTTAAGGGTTTATACTACCCCTGCCGACCCCATAGAAATAGCCAGGTTGGCACAGTAAGTAAGTATCAATGGCAGGAAAACATCGTTTACTTTATCCTTATGCTCCGGGTGGAGTTCTATCTCGTAGGTGTGGCTGAGTTTAGACCATTCGAAATCGGGATGGATAATTGCCAATTCATTTCCTGCCTCATCTAATAGAATATAATGGTGATGCCAGAAACCACTGCCTTTGAATACATAATTGCGGGTATCTGTAAAGCTGATAATGATCTGCCCTTTCCAATTGAATGTTACAGTGCCTATCACATTGTCATTATGTTCTATTTCTATGGTGGTTCCAAACATTCCTTTATGGGCAACATGGTATATATCGCCGTTGCTAAGTGTTATATCGGCGTTGGCTGAAATGAAATTCCTGTAATCGAGTTTGCCGAGGGAATTTCCATTTTCATCAAATAATTCGAAATGCCTGTTATGTGTACCTTTTACTTTGTAGCTCATTTTTTAGGTTTTTTATGTACAAGATCATATGAATCCTTAATTAATTGCTTTATCATTTTGCGGTTCAGGCTGCCATCAATTATAATGGTGTTCCAGTGTTTTTTGTTCATGTGGTAGCCGGGAAGGATGCTTTCATGTTGTTCGCGCAGTTCTATTGCTTTTGCAGGATCGCATTTGGCATTAAACTGCAATGGCTGCTCATAGATATTTGTGAGCATGAACATCTTAGCGCTTACTTTAAATACCAGTACTTCATCGCCAAATGGCATGCATTCTTCCACCTCGCCCAGAGACAGAGCATATTCGCGCAGTTCTTCAATATTCATATTGCATCCTATTTATAATGATAGGCATTTTTAGCATCCTGAATTTCGACTTTTTGAATATCAGTAATTTTTACACTCTTCTTTGTATGTAATATACGTGAATTGTATCCCGTGATAAGAGAATCTTCTATGTTAATGGTATCGAAATAAAAGATATGCCTTTTCTTCTTTTTATCGGTGATCCTGCACTCCACATTAGGGTTGTTTTGAATAATTATTTCCCTGCCATCTTTATCTTTACAGACAATTTCGCCGATACCGTTTATTTTGTAATCTCTGTCCACATTTGTGAGAATGGGTGTGCCGTAGGCGCTTCTTACCCTTACGGTGTCGGGGCTGGCCCTTTTTAACTGGGTAATGAGTTGTCCTGGTGTCATGGTGTAGGTGGCGCAGGAGCTGAGGAATAATAATATCAGAATTGGAAGTATGGCAAATTTCATATGTTTTCGTATTGGGTGGCAGATGTAAATATTTTAATTTTTATCCGAAAATGCGAATAAAAATTTAAAATAAAATTTGCATTGACAGTCAATTAGTTATGATGTAATCTTTATCCATTCTTTATCCCATCTTTATCCTTTTTTATCCATTGGCAACGTAATTTATGGGTGGTTTTTTTTCCGCTTTATTGACCATGATTAAAGGGTTTAAGGATTTTTTTGAAACAGTTAAGATAGCTACCTCTTTATCTATCTTTATCCGCCTCGGCTGGCAGGTACAATCCCAAGTTCCGTTTTTCCCGTTTTTAATTTGATATATTAGCTATGTGGGGCGGCCCGGGCAAGATTTGACAACTTTTTTTTAAGTTGTCAAATCTGTAGCGCTGGATGAGCATGTAATTTCCGCTTTTGCCCATGATTGAAGGATTAACTTGAATTGTAGCGTCCCTGATGAGTTACTTATTTCCGCTTTATTTCCGATCATCATTTAGTTTTTTACAGCAAAGGCGTTAGAACATAAAGGAACCACAAGGAAAAGTCTAAATTATTAAGGAAGACTTCTATAAAATCTGAAATCGAAAATTCCAAAATCCAGGGAAAAATTTAGCAAAAAAATTTTGAATGCTAAAGCGAGTTGCTCCTGTTTTTCTAATATGATATGGTTGTCAAAGACCTTCAAATCTGAACTTTTTTAAAGGGTTCCAAATTCATGTCAAAGGTAGGATAGGTTTTGGTTTGAGACAAAAAAAGATGTCCGCAATTTAGTCGTAAGTCATGAGTCGTAAGTTCGGGAGTAAACAGCCAGTTAGCAATTAGCAGTTGGTATTACGCTTTTGCGATCAGGCACTAGGCTAAAGCAAAAGCTCAGGATGAGGCTAAGATTGTGAGATAGGCGTCTGAACACGAAGAAAGTGCTGAAGTTCTATGCGACAATAAAGAGAGAATGTGCGTATATTATCAGCTAACATTTATCCTCTTGTATAAAACGCAAATATTAATTCCGATTGCGCATGTAAAGCAAAAACACATTGAGCAACAGTGCGAATATGCAGAGGGATAGCATAGCCCAGCCATGTCTTCTTGCCTGATGATCGTAGGACAATATCTGTTTACCATCGGGCAGGATCTTTTTGGTGCGTATCAATATGAGCCCCAGTATGATGCCGAACAAGGCCGGAATGGAATCTAAAAGACTGTATATAAGCAGAAGACTTTGGCGGCCAAAAAGGCCCGCACAAATGGCTGCCATAGAAAATCCATATCCACAGAACAGCCAGAGGGAATTGATGGGACGCTGCTTAGAAAGTGTATCAGTGTATTCTTTCTGCATTTTCTCCGCTTTTTGCTCGGTGATATTCGTACCCCGTTCCGCAAGAATTATTTTTGCGAGGTTATAGTTGTAAGCTCCCCATTCGTCGGGCCGGGCGAGCACTTCCAGCAGTTCGAAATCGCTGAGGGAAAAGAGCATGTAATTTCTGTCTACGGTGTTGATGTCGACCGGAGTATTTTCGATCAAAATTTTTCGTGCTTTATCGAAATCTTCAGCATGTAATTTCAGCACAATATTGTTGCTGTATTGCCTGCCTATGATCTCCTCGCCCAAAAGGTCAGGGCTTTTTTCGAGTACATTTGCAATGCCGTGTTGTTTTAGCTTTTCAGCCATCTCATTTGCATCGTCAGCATTGGTAAACTCCTGGAAGGTAAGAAAGGCACTCATAGTGTTGCGGATTAAGAAGGGAAGCTATGAAATTTGTTGGTAAAATCAAAGTGTAACTGTATTGACAGAGAAGGGTAAAAATGCTTGTGGCGAACGATCACGGTCGTTAGCACAAGAACCAAATATAGCTATTGCAAATTATTTATCTTCCTGCACGCAATGCCATATTTTAATTGGTAAGATTTGGGTACTCTACTCATGTCCATCTCATTCATAATTCCAATAAAATTTTTATAATCAGATTGTATCCAATATCTGTCTGCTTTATTTAAGTTCTGTTTTTCTATTAAATTACGGGTATAACTCTCTGCTTCTTTCCGAATGTATTTAGCAATTGCTGTCAAAACCTGAGTATCCCCTTCTAAAATTAAACGCCCCTCATTTTCAAATAGTTGATTAATATTTTTCGCAAAATCTTCAGAAGGAAGGTGGTTAATCTTTATCTTGGAATTAAGAACATTATTTATGATACTATCATTAATTTCAATTTCATTAAACTGACTGTTCCAGACAAAAACCGTATTAGACTTATCTCTCCAGTCATAACAAATTACAATTTTCACTTTTGGAGATTCGAATTTAACATAGCCCTTACTTTCTTCTACAACATATAAATTATGCTTCTTAAATAAGTCGTCTAAAGCATTTAGTATAAGTTGATTAAATTCCATCTGATACAAATTAATAAGCTACCCTACTTCTACCCCTAATTCCTCCGCCAAATCTTTCTCTACTTTCAGGTTCTGGATGATAAATACTTGTCTGTCAGGTGTGTTTTTGCCCATATAATATTCCAGGAGTTTCTGGATATGTGCATCCTGGCTTAGTAATACGGGGTCTTTGCGGATATCATCTCCAATAAATTGCGCAAATTCAGCAGGGGATATTTCACCAAGGCCTTTGAAGCGGGTTATTTCGGGTTTTGTTCCCAATTGGGCTACTGCATTTCTTCTTTCTTCTTCGCTGTAACAATAGATGGTCTTTTGCTTGTTGCGCACACGGAAGAGCGGGGTCTGCAAAATATAGATATGCCCTGCACGTACCAAGTCGGGGAAGAACTGAAGGAAGAAGGTCATGATGAGGAGGCGTATGTGCATGCCGTCCACATCGGCATCGGTGGCTATTACTATATTATTATAGCGTAAGCTTTCGAGGCCTTGTTCTATATTCAATGCATGCTGCAGCAGATTGAATTCTTCATTTTCGTACACTACTTTCTTGGTAAGGCCATAACAATTAAGAGGCTTACCACGCAGACTGAAGACTGCCTGGGTTTCTACCAAGCGGCTTTTTGTTATAGAACCGGAAGCTGAATCACCCTCGGTGATGAATATGGTTGATTCCAATTGCTTTTGCATAAACTCTTCGCGGCCTTTTGTGGGTGGCTCATCGTTGAGGTGGAAACGGCAATCGCGGAGTTTTTTATTATGCAGGTTGGCTTTCTTGGCCCGTTCATTGGCCAGTTTGCGTATGCCTGAAAGTTCTTTGCGTTCATGCTCGCTTTGCTCAATGCGTTTTTTCATTGCATCGGCAATGGAGGGGTTTTTGTGCAGGAAATTATCCAGTTCTTTTGCCAGAAAATCCAGTACAAATGATTTCATGGAAGGACCGTTCTCGAACACATATTGTGAGCCGAGTTTGGTTTTGGTCTGGGACTCGAACACGGGTTCCTGTACGCGCACTGATATTGCGGCTACTATGCTTTGACGCACATCGGCTGCATCATAGTCTTTTTTATAAAAATCGCGTATCACTTTTACAAAGGCTTCGCGGAAAGCCCCATGATGCGTGCCACCCTGCGTGGTATGCTGGCCGTTTACAAAGGAATAGATGTCCTCTCCGTAATCACCATTGTGGGTAAGGGCCACTTCTATGTCTTCTCCCTTCAGGTGAATGATGGGATAACGCAGATCATCCGGATTGGTTTTGCGCTGCAGGAGATCCAGCAGTCCATTTTTAGAAACGTAGTTCTTGCCATTGAAATTGATCTGCAAACCTGCATTGAGGAAGCAGTAATTCCATACCTGGTTCTCTATATATTCCGAGAGGTAATGATAGTTTTTAAAAACAGAATCATCGGGTATAAAGGTGATGAATGTGCCATTAGGTTCTGTAGTGGCTGCTTCTTTATGTTCTTTTATGAGGTTGCCTTTATCAAACTCTGCTACTTTGGTGCGGCCTTCGCGAAAGGCGGCTACTCTAAAATAAGAGCTTAATGCATTAACCGCTTTGGTACCAACCCCATTCAGACCTACGGATTTCTGGAAGGCTTTGGAGTCGTATTTAGCACCGGTATTTATTTTGCTAACCACATCTACTACTTTGCCCAATGGGATGCCCCGGCCATAGTCGCGAACGGTAACGATACCTTTATCTATTTTTATTTCTACCCGTTTACCATAGCCCATTGTGTATTCGTCAATACAATTGTCCATCACTTCTTTCAGCAACACATAGATGCCATCATCCATGCTGGTGCCATCGCCTAGCTTGCCTATATACATGCCTGGGCGCAAGCGTATATGTTCGCGCCAGTCGAGAGAACGGATACTCTCTTCGTTATATTGATTCAACAAATCAGCCATCTTATAAGTAAAAATGCAAAAGTATAATGTAAAAAATCTGCTTGTGGGCAAAAGTAAAGTAAAAAACCTCCTGCATGTGCAGGAGGTTTTTTATATGTGTAAGAAATGTTATTATCTGAACTTAAACCCTACTGTTAAAGATGCATTATTGAAACTATTTGCTAAAGTAGCCAGGGGAACAGGGAATGAGCCATCTGTAGGATATGGCTGTTCGATACCATTGTAAGTAGTATGAGCCAAAGCTGCATCGAGGTACCAATGGTCGAAACGGAAGCCAAAACCGCCTGATATAGTGTTGCTGGTGGTGCTATTGCTTTTATAAGGGCTGCCCATAAAGCTATATCCTGCCCTTAAACTAAAGAAATTGGTTATACGGCCTTCTATACCGACACGGAAATTGGATGCAGCCTGCAGGTTGCTTTTAATATCAGAATTTGACTGGGTTTGTGCGAGCGCATAGCTTGGGTCGAAACCAAAAGATGCAGAACTGTAATCTACATATTCATAATCGGCAGTAATAAAGCCATGTGTGCCAAGGAATGCAGTTGCACTTAATATTGCTCTCCATGGTGTAGTAAGATTATAATCGAGTGGAAGACTAACCGAGGAAGGACTGTATGGATTAGTACCTGCCGGGGCTGTAGATATATCGCTGGTTATTGCTTTAGAGAAATCATCATGGAGGGTATAATATGTAGGAGAATGTATAGCTACGCCAAAACGGAAATACTCGGAGGGCTTGTATATCATTCCGAGTTTCAGATTAATACCGGAACCTGATGTATTAAGCGTTTCGTTGTATGTATAGGAATTGAAACCGGTGCTGTCTGCACCAATTGCACTTTCGGAATAAGTTGAAGAACGGGAATAGTTTATGATAGGTATACCTATTGTGGCGCCCAGCAATAGCTGGTCCATATAATTGCCACCAAAGGAGAAAACGACCTCATTGATGCCTCCTCTTTCACTCACAGTTGTCAATTGTTTCACCCCTTTAGAGGGGTCTACGATAGACTGAAAAAGGCCACTTACAGAGTCATAGTTTGTAAGATATGCCTGGTAGCCTTCGTAACCATATAATGATGGGTTGGGATTGTTTGGGTCTGCACCCGGACCGTTTATGCTATTATCTGCGGCATAGGCTTGTGTGGCGCTGCTGGTGTAATTATTACCACTATAAGAATAATCCCTGTTGAAATCGGCAAGACGATTGACGCCGATACCAAAAGAATAGGATTTCCATTTACTTCTTTGCGCTCTGCGCCCTCTGGAGGCAGTTGTCCAAACAATGCCTACATTATTAAAATTAAAGCGGGTGTTACTGGTGCTGGTGCTGGTGCCCAGGTAGTCGCCGGAAACAGAATTTATTTTAAGGGAGGGCGTAAACATAAACTCCGAGATCTTATAGATACCTATGCCTGCCGGGTTAACACTTAGAGACGAAAAATCGCCACCTATTGAACCCAATGCACCGCCAATGCCCATGCCTCTTGCTGTACCTGATGTTGATAAATACGAGTACCTGAGTGCATCCATATAGTCCTGTGCAAAAACATCCGAAACTGTACCCAAACATAGAATTAGCGCCAAAGATAATGATCTGATATTGCTCATAAAGCCATTTTTGTATTTGACAAAGATTCAGTTAAAATGTTTAAAAAAAAGTTGACAAATATCATTCTGCAAAAACCATACCTGCAATTATTTAAAAAAAAACCACGCAAGATTAAGCGTGGTTTTGAATATTTATATTGTGTTGCAATATTGTTAAAATTATCTGCGACCACCGCCACCAACTGAATGACTACCGCCGCTAAAGCCGCCGCCACCGGAACGAGCTCCGCCACCGCCTGAACGAGCCCCACTGCTAAAACCACCTGAACGAGCCCCACCTCCAAAATTACCGGAACGAGCCCCGCCTCCGAAGTTACCAGAACGCATTGCACCTCCATTCATTCGCTGGTTGGCTCCTCCGCCTCCATAATATTGCCTGCCATTTCCTGCAGGGTTATTCATCTGCCTGATATTGTTGCCAAGCCTTTGCATAAAACCGCCACTTCTTTGTTGTGGCTGCGCCTGGCCACCACGCATTTGTTGGGCAGAATTCATCTGGTTGCCTGATGAATTTGAACGCAAATTATTACCGTAATTAGCAGAACGTACATTATTTGCATTTGAATAGCCGGATGCAACACTAGTAAAACCACCTATGCGCTGGCTAGCAAGAAGTCTTTGGCTACCCGCAGCATTAGCAGTTCCGCCATTAATATGATTGGTGGAGGAAGTTGCGGCAGTTCTATAACCAAAAGTGCGAACACTTGTGCCGTAATAATTACCGCTTGCACCATGCGGACCGTAAGAAAATACGCGGCCTGGAGCTCCATACCTGCCATCATGATAATAGTTGCCACCGTAGTAACCGCCATAATATCCACCATAATAACCAGCATAACAAGGATAGCCATAGTATGAGCCAAAACCTGGATAGCCATACCAGTTGTACCAACCACCATAAGGATTACCCCAGCCAAAACCTATGCTGATACCTGGAGCATACCAGGGACTCCATCCCCACATCGGGTCAACCCAATATGGATTGTACCAGTAAGGATTATAAAATGTGCTGTAATAACCCATATTATAATACGTATTATCGAAACGATTAATATGCGATGCATAATAATTGTCGTCATCGTAATCTATATAGTCATCGCCGCTGTAACCCTGGTTCTGGTCGTTATAAACTTCATCAGAGGGATTATTTTGGTGATTGTTGCTATTATCATAGTGGCCATTATTCCTACTCTCGTTCCCGTTATAGCCGTTGTTGGCTTTATTGTAATTATTTGAATTGTCGGCATCTGTTTTATGTGTATCAGGATACACATCGTCCTGGGCATAAGAAACAATACCCATCCCTACCATAAAAAGATACACTAATATGAGGCGTTTCATTGTCATAATTTTTTTATTCTGAAATATTGCATAGTGAAATTAGTACTTTTGCCTGATTTCACCAATATTATAGACAACGAAAAGTATGCCAAGTTTATTATGTCCAAAACTTTAACAAACAGGAACGAAGACTACTCGCAATGGTATAATGATATAGTGCTTAAAAGCGGTTTGGCTGATTATTCTGCCGTAAGAGGTTGCATGGTAATTAAACCTCATGGATATGCCCTTTGGGAGAATATGAGGGATGTTTTAGATAAAATGTTTAAAGATACGGGGCACCAGAATGCCTATTTCCCTTTATTCATACCTAAGAGCTTTTTAAGCAAGGAAGCAGCCCATGTGGAGGGTTTTGCCAAAGAATGTGCTGTTGTAACTCATTACCGCCTTAAAAACGATCCTAATGGCGGTGGGGTGATAGTAGACCCGGATGCCAAACTGGAGGAAGAACTTATAGTAAGACCTACTTCTGAGACCATTATATGGAGCACTTATAAAAACTGGGTACAATCTTATCGTGATCTGCCATTACTTATTAACCAATGGGCTAATGTGGTGCGCTGGGAAATGCGTACCCGCCTGTTTTTAAGAACTGCTGAATTTCTATGGCAGGAAGGGCATACCGCCCATGCAACCAAACAGGAAGCAGTAGAAGAAACGGAAAGAATGCTGGAAGTGTATGCCACTTTTGCAGAGGAATACATGGCGATGCCTATAATAAGGGGGGTAAAAACTGCCAATGAGCGCTTTGCAGGTGCAGAAGATACGTATTGTATAGAAGCCCTGATGCAGGACGGCAAAGCCCTGCAGGCAGGAACATCGCATTTCCTGGGGCAGAATTTTGCCAAGGCTTTTGATGTAAAATTCAGCGATAAGGAAAACAAGCTGGATTATGTATGGGCTACTTCCTGGGGCGTATCTACCCGCCTGGTAGGTGCACTGGTAATGGCTCATAGTGATGATGAGGGTTTGGTTTTACCCCCGCGTCTTGCGCCCTTGCAGGTGGTTATCATACCGATTTATAATAAGGATGAGGAAGTACGCAAGCGCATTCATGATAAATTAAGCGGGCTGACAAAAGAACTGAAAGCAAAGGGAATCCGGGTGAAATTTGATGATGATGACAATAACCGCCCGGGATGGAAGTTTGCGGAGTATGAACTAAAGGGTATGCCAGTGCGTGTGGCACTGGGTGCGCGTGACCTTGAAAATAATGTGGCAGAGGTGGCGCGCCGCGATACCAAGGAAAAAATGCAGATCTCATTGGATGGCCTTGTTGGAAGTATAGAAAAACTGCTGGAGGATATACAGACTAATATGTATCAACGGGCTTTAAAATTCCGCGACGAGCATATTAGCAAAGTGGATAGTTGGGACGAGTTTGTAAAGGTGCTGGAAGAAAAAGGTGGTTTTATCTCTGCCCACTGGGATGGCAGTTCTGAAACTGAGGAAAAAATAAAACAGATGACGAAGGCTACCATACGCTGCATTCCGCTGAACAATGTTCAAGAAGAAGGCAAATGTATTTTGACAGGTAATCCATCTAAAGAAAGGGTATTGTTTGCAGTGGCTTATTAATTGGTATCTAATACGCACATTCCTTCACAAAAAGCTTCGTGAAGGAATGTGCATAAGTCCATGCAATTTTCAGTGATCTGCTCAATCAAACGAATAGATTCTAAGATTATCAATGATGAGTTCTTTATTGCTATTGAAACTTGCAAAAAATACGCTTACCGTATCGAACTGAGCTGAAGGTTTTTCAACATCCATATAAAGGTCCCTTCTTTCTCCTTGTTCTATAAACCTGCTAACTCTTATTTCAGTCTCTTTTACTTTTTCACCTTTATTTGTAAATCTTACGATAAACTGGGGCATTTCCCATACGTTCCATTCTTTATCAGGAGTATATAATGCGGCCTCAACTCTTATCCATTGTCCGGTTATAAGTGAGGCAGGAACAGAGTAAACAGGAGTAGATGTATAAGGTTTAGAAAGGCAAATGGATCTTTTCCCTTCAATTGGAGCCGAAGTATAGTTTGCATTTGTATCATTTTCGAAATTATTTTGGTACAATAATTTCATGTTTTTGGGAGTGCCTTCAAACATTTCATTGGCGTCCATTAATTTCTTTGTATCCTCCGATACATGATAACGCCCTACAGTAGCCCAGAAATATTTTTTATTCGTCGTCTCCTGACCCAATATGCCATTAGCTGCATGCTCTTCATAGGTGAGCCAAAGATTAAAATAAATAAATAAAACAATGAAAGGACTTAATACCCATTTCAGGTATTTAGAGTTCAGCATAGAATCTGTTAATGATGCTATCGGGAACATGAGTACCGGATAACTTTGTATCATAGCGCGGCCACCAATATCCCAGAGATTCCAGGCACTGATGATGTAATAATTCAGGAGGAAGAAAGAAAGCATTGCTATCTTGTTTTTCCCCTTTAACAGGAAAGGAATCAGCCCGATAAAAGCGAATATGAGCATGGGTGAATAAGTAAGCCATCCAGCTTTATAGTTAAATGCATAAAGTTTAACATGCGGGTGGAACCATGAAAAACCCTGGTCTCCGTAACTATATACAAGCCAATGGCCTGAAACATATTTCCAATATACAAGCTGAACAGAAAATAGTAATATTGCACAAACAAGTGCAGCAAGCAATTTGCGAATGTGTTGATATAAAAAAGCAAACCTTTCTCTTATAACTTTAGCAGAAACACTTTCAAGGCCCCATAATAATGGTATGATGCAAGAGATAATTTCAGTTGGCCGCGTAAGTGTAGCCAAACCAATAAGCAGACCTATCCGTATTGCATATTTATAGGAAGGTTGCCGGTAAAAATAACAGGTATTTAAAAGCAGGAAAACATAAACAGTAAACAACCAACAATGTGTCATAGCATTACCAATAGCAGCATAATTAAGATAATTGGTGCCGAATACGAGTATAAAGATGACAATAGCTGCAACCTTATCGCTGTAGTATATCAGTAACAATTTTCTGAAATACCAGAGCCCGAGCAGTGATATGATGAGCCCACCTAATTGTATGGCAAACTGGTAGGGCAATGAATATCCATCTGCCGGAAAACCCGATGCTTTTGCAAATATATGTGCTGCCGTGAAAAATGGCAGATACATGAGGGACATGCCGGAAGAGTATTTCAAAACATAGTTCCCATTTGAATACTTGAAGCCTGGGAAATATGGTTGTCCCCCATATTTATTTAGTATTGAATCTTTATTTTCCTGGTGTTTCAGATCTTTATAAATGAATACAGAGGGGAGATACCAATAGTAACCAACAGAATCCCAACTGATTTCTGCTTCTGTGCCCGTTTTCTCCCATTTTGGATAAAAAACAAAACCTTCATAAATCAGCAAAGCTGCACATATAAAAAAAGTTACTCTGGATAGCATATACAATTATTTAACCTTGTAAATGTAATTTTATTTTGTATCTTTCTATACCAACAATCCAAATCCCCGAGATGTGAAAATATGCTATTGTTTACTGAGTTCTTTGCCCTTATGAAGTTTACAGGGAGCAATTAAAATTCAAATAGAAGAAAAAA
>CAIYVS010000519.1 GCA_903929655.1 uncultured Bacteroidota bacterium
ACTAAAGACAATTAAACAATATTATTACCTATAAATATACCATGAAAAACGCATTGGAAGTTCTTAAATTTAATATAAATGGATATTATAAAGAGATATATAGCATCACAAGCCACTTTGTTGAATGATATACATAAGCCTGAAATTTTTAATACTAAAATTGATGAGCAAAGAAAAAAAATAAAGGACCTTCTCGATACGCATAGCTCACTTATTATTTATGATGAAATAGACGGGCAGTTAAGAGAGTTGATAAAGAGTCTGAATCCATCTATAAAAATAAAATCAGAAGAATATCCCAGCTTAATAAAATCTCACATAAAAGACCAAAATATTGATGATTATGGAGTTTGGGTATATTACCCATGGAGCCATAAACTGGTTCATTGCCTGGATGAAGAGGAGTTTATTGAAATAAGAACAAACAGAAACCGCTATAAAATAACCCGTGAAGAGCAAAAAATATTAAGCTCAAAGAAAATAGGTGTTATTGGTTTATCTGTAGGCCAGTCGATAGCGCTGACATTGGCTATGGAACGTACCTGCGGCGAATTGAGACTGGCTGATTTTGATACTGCCGAGTTGAGCAATTTGAACAGGATACGTACTGGTATTCATAACCTGGGGGTAAAGAAAACCATTATTGCTGCAAGAGAAATTGCAGAAATTGACCCATTTATTAAGGTAAAGATATTCAGTGAGGGATTGCATAGCGACAATATGGATGAGTTTTTCAGTGGGGGTGGGAAAATAGATTTGTTGGTTGAGGTATGTGATGGATTGGATATAAAAATTCAGAGTCGTTATAAAGCGCGGGAGTTGAAAATTCCTGTGGTAATGGACACAAATGACAGGGGTATGCTTGATGTGGAGCGTTTTGACCTGGAACCTGACAGGCCTATTTTGCATGGCCTTGCCGACGGTCTGGACCCTGAAAACATTAAAGACCTTAGCAACGAAGAGAAGATCCCATATATCCTTAAAATGGTGGGTATCGAAACGATATCAACAAGGCTTAAAGCATCTATGATGGAGGTGGAGCAGTCTATTAATACCTGGCCGCAACTTGCTTCTTCTGTAACATTAGGGGGAGCCCTAAGCACGGATGTAAGCCGAAGGATATTGTTGGATCAATACCATGATTCGGGGCGATATTATATTGATCTTGATGAATTGGTGGACGATAAGAATAAACATGAAAATGGTAAGGTACATCTCAACAATAATCCTTATAAACCCTTAGAGAAGCAAGAAATGCATGGCGTAATTGCCGGTTATTTTGCAAGAGAAAAAGCGCCTGAATTCAGGCCCACTGAAGAGCAGCTTGAGAAAATAATGGATGCTGCCATTGTGGCTCCCTCGGCCGGTAATAACCAGCCCTGGATATGGTATTGGAGCGGAGGTGTTTTGTTCCTGTTTCATGATAAATACAAATCATGGTCATGGGGAGATTATTATGAAATGGGTTCTCACATGAGTTTGGGTGCGGCTTTGGAAAATGTTCACCTGGAGTGTCTTAAATTAAAATTGGCAGATAAAAGTGCTGTTTTGCCTTTAAAAAATGAACCTGCACTGATAGCTGCCATTCGTTTTTCACCCGGTTTGCAGCATGTGGATGCACTAAGTTTGAATTTAGCGGATCATATTTTTACCAGGAATACAAACAGGAAGCTAGGTGTCCGTAAACCATTGCCTGCGGCTTTTTACGGGCAGGTGCAAGATGTAATTCACTCATTTCCCAATATCCACATGGCATTTGCGGATAAAGATGGGGACCTTGAAAAACTGGGGCAGATCATATCTGCATGTGACAGGATCAGAATGCTGAACCAGCAAGGGCATGAGGAGTTTTTTAGTGAAGTAAGGTGGACGAAAGAGCAGGCGGAGCACCATCGCGATGGTATTGATCTGTCGAGCGTTGAATTGAGCAGAAGCGATGTTGCAGGGTTCCAGGTTGCACAAGACTGGAAAGCCGTGGAACTGCTGGCGAAATGGAATAAAGGAGATGCTTTCAGGCGTTCTTCTGTTAAAACGATCAAATCGGCCTCTTCTCTCTTACTTTTTTCTGTAGATAAGTTTGACCATAATTCATTAATAAATGTAGGAAGGGCTATTGAAAGAGTTTGGATATTTGCTAATTTAGAGGGTATTTCAGTG
>CAIYVS010000520.1 GCA_903929655.1 uncultured Bacteroidota bacterium
GTTTTCATTTTTCACAAAAAATAAAATGCAGGCGACTTATTTCAAGTGCCTGCATCAAATTTATACATAGTTCACCTTATAGCATAAATTATTACTTATTTATACTACTATATTAATAAAAAAGGCTCTTAAGCAAATTCTTCAATTTTCTTATTCACCCTGTCTAATTGTTTTTGAAGAACATCCTTCATATCCTCCAGGGTTTCTTTTCCTTCATCTATATGGTCGTTCACAGCCCCGATTAGTTTTTTGCCTTGCTTTACAATCTTCCTTCTTGTATGAACGCCATCATCAGGAGCCAATAAAAGCCCTGCAACTGCTCCTATTGCAACACTTGCAATAGCTACTCCCAGAAAACTTCCAACCTTACTCATAAAATTCATTTTAGCAATTGAATAAAATATATTAACCACATAAAGTTACAGAGATATTAAACAGGAGTAATGATATTAGTCATATTCCCGATGGAAATTATCAACGATTCCATGTAATTCACAAAAAGCTGATGGGTATCTCCATGATTGCCTGTTATTTACTGAACGGAGATTTTCTGAGCAAAGCTGCGTATATTTAATACTTTAACAAATTGCTGAAAAAACCACATAAAGCATTTGTGATTTGTATTGAGCATTTTCATTTTGTATGTCCAGAGGCAATGGCTTAAATTCTAATTTGTATACCACGCATAACAGGGTACAGCTTATTCGGGGAGGTAGCGCCTATTTTAAACAGATGGAAGAAATGATCGACGCCTCTGTCTATTCGGTTCATTTGCAGGTTTACATTTTTGATGAAGACGAAACCGGGAACAGGATTGCCGATGCCCTGATTCGTGCCGCAAAAAGAAATGTGCATGTGTACCTTCTTGTTGATGGCTATGCGTCGCAAGGACTATCGGATGGTTTCGCATTGCGCTTAAAAGAAGCCGGTGTTCATTTCAGTTATTTCCAACAGCTTTTCAGAACCAGGTATTTTTACATAGGAAGGCGGATGCACATTAAAGTGATTGTTGTGGATGCCATAAAAAGTATGGTAGGCGGCATCAATATCAGTAACCGTTATAACGATATCAATAATATTCCGGCCTGGATGGACTGGGCAATTTATGCAGAAGGTGATATAGCTGAAGTATTGGACAAGGATTGCATCAAGTTATGGAACAAATCTATTTTGCGGCCCAAATATGTTTATGCAAAAAATGAGTGGCCCAACTTTAGCATAAATGAAGAATGTCTTGTCAGGGCAAGAAAAAATGACTGGGTAAAGCGAAGAACAGAAATTACCAAAAGTTACCTCGAAATGTTTAAGAGGGCTCATTCGCACGTTATTATCATGTCGGGGTATTTCTGGCCTGCAAGGCGCCTTTTAAAAAAAATGGCTTATGCATCGCGTAGAAACGTAAAAATAAAACTGATCTTGGCAAGCCGTTCTGATATCAGCATTGCCAAACATGCCGAGCGCTATATGTATCGCTGGTTATTCAGGAATAATATAGAGGTATACGAATACCAGGAAAATGTGCTGCATGGCAAGATAGCAGTGTATGACAATAAATGGGTTACAGGAGGCTCTTATAATGTAAACAATATCAGTGCTTTTGCAAGCATAGAGTTAAACCTGGACGTAAAAAATCATGCTTTTGCAAAAACAGTAAACGACCGGCTTGAAGAAATAATTGAAAAGGATTGTGTCCGTATCACTGAAGCCAATTATTCTCAAAATTATAACTACCTGCAAAAGACATGGCAAACTATATCTTACCAAATTGTTCACCTCATATTTTTCCTGTTCACTTTTTATTTCAGGCAAGATAAACGCAAGGACTAATTTCCTTTTATCCTTCTTAACAGGGAAAGTATTACATCCTTATTCCAACCTGCAAACCGGCCGCGCTGAACTACCATCTTATTTTCCTGTGATGGCTGCAAATAAAAATGAAAAACAAATTTGGCATCCGGGTATTTCCATCCGGCCATATCACCAAACCGGAGATCATTAAATACAAGCGTATCGTGCCACATTTCTGCAGTATAGTATCCCTGCGAGAACCGGATCAAATGCTGCAGATCAACATTTCCCCTTAAGGGTTTAATCAGGGAGTAATTTCTGTTAACATAACGGAAAGCAATGGAATTATTTTTATCGAATACAGAACGATAGCCGATATTATACCCCGAATCATTTTCTGCAACTACAAACCACAGCAAATTATTCAGCGGAGTAGGTGTTGTAAAATAGCGATTGAAGCTAATCTGTCTTTCCTTCAGTATGGCCCTTACAGTATTGTCTATAAGCAGCTTATTTAAAACACAATAGCTAAAATAAGCTGAGCTTAAAACCAATCCAAACTTAGCCCACCATCTTCTTCTATTGCTTGTTTTATTTATGACCAGTAAGGCCACGGAAGCAATAATGAGCCAAATAGTAAACAAAGGATCGGCTACAAAAATGGTATTGAATGAAAACCTGTGATGGCTAAATGGTTCCAGCAAACCTATTCCATAGGCATTGAAGGAATCAATAAAAAGATGGATGAATATTTGTATGCCCCAAAAGAAAAGCCACGTTCTGAAACCGATATCATGTTTGCGATGCCATCGCTCCGATAGCAATGCCAGCACAGGGCTGATTAAAATGGCAAACAATATAGAATGCGTAAAGCCCCTGTGGGCCAATAGGTCGGAGGAGGTATTGAGCCAGGAGGAAGCAACAAAATCAATGTCGGGCAAACTCTGAGCAAGGGCACCCAGCAGCATAGCTCTTTTACCGAGTTTTTTCCCGGCAATCAATTCGCCAATACAAGCGCCCAGGACAATATGCGTAATGGAATCCATCCGCTTTATTTCATGCAGTCACTATGTATCTTTCCTTGCTTATCACAGCACTGGCCTTCCTTTAGTTTCATGGTTGTACCATTATTCATTTTGCATGTGCCATCAGGCATCACTGTCATGCCATTCATTTTCATTTCCCCCTTCATAGGCATTTCTTTCCCATTCATTATACATACCATTTTGCCTTTTTTCATAACACAACACTCCATCTTTTTGGAAGACTTGGGGTGTTGGGCATTCACTATGGTACCCGTAAAGAAACAAAGAGCAATTAGAAGAACTACATTTTTCATAAAAGAACATTTAATTAATCCTAAAGATATATTTACTTTATGAAAATAATGCAATCATTATAAAACATTACATAAGAAAAGCCGTCCCGAAAAAATCGAGACGGCTTCATTTTCCTTAATATTTACTAAATTATTTAGTGCCCGTTTCGGCTGCAGGAGGATTTTTTCTTGGGTTACGCTCCAATACTTCATCCACCATGCCGTAATCTTTAGCCTCCTGTGCAGTCATCCAGTAGTCACGGTCACTGTCTTTTTCAACCTTGCTGTATTTCTGGTTGGAATGGAAAGCAATGATCTCGTATAATTCCTTCTTCAGCTTTCCAATTTCACGCGCTGTTATTTCAATATCGCTGGCCTGGCCTTCTGCTCCGCCCAATGGCTGGTGAATCATCACGCGGCTATGTTTTAAAGCAGTACGTTTGCCTTTAGTTCCTGCCCCCATCAATACAGCAGCCATAGATGCTGCAATACCGGTGCATATGGTAGATACATCCGGGTTGATGATCTGCATAGTGTCATAGATGCCTAAACCTGCATATACACTTCCGCCGGGGCTGTTAATATACATCTGCACATCGCGGGTGCGGTCTGTGCTTTCCAGGAACAGTAATTGTGCTGTAACAATATTGGCTACATAATCATTAATAGGTTCACCCAGAAAAATGATACGATCCATCATCAAGCGGGAGAATACGTCCATAGATGCCACGTTCATAGGGCGTTCCTCGATGATATAAGGGGTTAATGCTCCCGGCACTTTTATCATCGATGAGGTATAATTGTGCAAGGTTGCACTGCTGATGCCATGATGTTTGGTGGCATATTTGCGAAATTCATTTGAATCCATAAGATATTTTTGACTTTTTCTTTTTTAGGTAGTACAAATCTTAATCCAATATAAATGTAGTGACATTAAGGCGCAATTTCAATTTGAGGTTCGGGCAATTTGGCAATTCGGCAATTGAAAATATCTATTCAAAGGGAATTTCTAAGTTTTCAAGAAAACATTAATCTATTCGCTTATTTGATAATATTAAAGATATTCCAAAATGAATAAAAACTGGCACAGTTTTTTCGGTATCAATAAGTTGAAAGCATTCCCGGCATTGCATTTTTAAACCAGTTAGGAGAAAATAAGTCTTAACAATAGTAATATCTGTATCTAAAACAAGTTTTATATTATGCTTAGTGGAAAAGTAATAGGTGGAATTATCGCATCAGGTCTAACAGTATTCCTTTTTTCATGTATAAGGTATAATGAAGGAGGTAATAATAATAATTATTATCCTAATCCTGTTCATAAGGGAAACATTAAAGGGCATATTATTTTATATGACCAATACGGATCACGGGTGTATAAAAATCTGAGTGGGTTCGAAATATCATTATTAGGTCTTTCAACCAAAATGACATTAACAGATAGCAATGGGTACTATATTTTTACTAGTGTGCCGGTTAATACATATTATAATATCTCCGTCTTAGGTACAACCGATTCTGCATCTTACGGAGGCACTATTATGCAAAATATAAACTTTATCGCAGATACCCTGACAAGGGATATCTCATTGTCTGCAATCCCTTCTTTTTCTCCAAACACGATTACAGCAACGCTCGATACGATTACAAAAACCGATTCTGTTATTATGACATTTTCTGCAGATACTCTTGCAAGAAGTTGTATTGTATTTGTAAACAGTATTTCAGCAGTCGGCCCTTCATTTAACGATAATCTTCTAAATTATATTGTCAACATCCCTGCAAATGTAACGTCAGTAAGTTTAAGTATCCCGGCTTCGGATTTGCATAATGTCGGGATTAATTCAGGAGCTAGCGCTTATTTTGCAGCTTATGGCTATGTTGTTCATGATTATTCCTTATACCAGGATTATGGTACAGGAAAGAATATCTATACTGCTATAAGTGCAGCAGCAGCCACCTGCAGTATAAAAGCCCCCTGATCTTAAATAATTTCTTTTCAGAATACAATACCTGAACAGTCGTCTGGGTATTTTTAAATTTTATTTGGTTTATTTTATAAACTACTTTATATTTGTGCTATATTTATAAAAACTCAAACACAATTTTATGGAAAACACTCCAAAACAACATCTTGACCTGATAGCAGAAATGATACAGACTGCCCGAAGGGAATATAACGACAGCAGCAATATATACTTGCTATGGGGCTGGGTGGTAAGTATTGCAAGCATTTTACAATTCATCCTCATACAAATGCATCATGAAGGTATGAGTGGCATTGGCTGGGTAGTTCTTATCCCAGCGGCATTGATCGCCCAAATAGTGATGATGATGAAGATGAGAAAAAAGGAAAAAGTGCAAACACATATTGACACCATCATGGGCTACCTTTGGACAGCCTTTGGAGTATCACTGGGAATAGTACTCTTTTCCCAGGGCAAATTACAGGAAAATACTTTTCCAATGGTTTTGATGCTATATGGTATAGGCACTTTTGTTTCCGGAGGAGCTATCCAGTTCCGGGCTCTTATTATTGGTGGCATTTGTTGCTGGGTAGTTGCAATAGCTTGTTTCTTTGTTCCTGTGCAATATCAATTATTATTATTAGCCCTGGCAGTTATTGCGGCTTACATTATACCGGGGTATTTACTTAAGATACGATATAAAAAGAATGTTTAAAGAATTAGATCCCATATTACACTCACAGTTAAGACTGGCCATTGTTTCATTGCTTATATCATTGGATGAGGCGGAGTTTTCCTTTCTAAAGGAAAAAACAAATGCAACATCCGGCAACATAAGCGTGCAACTGGAAAAACTGAAAGAAGCAGGATATATTGATATAAAGAAGAGTTTTAGGAATAAATACCCTCTTACTACCTGCAAGATCACAAAAAAAGGGATCCAGGCATTTGAGACTTATGTAAAAGATCTCAAAACATACCTGGATCCCAAATAAAGGTAGTGAACTATGCAGACTTCCTGCAGTTATATAAACCTTCTGCATTTACAGGCATTTGCCATTGGCCCTTGTAACAATGCCATTGTTCTTTAAATTTCTCTCTTTCTTCCTGGCTCATGCCTGCCCATTTTTTCCACATATGCATTTTCCAGTGGTGGCCACCCCAATTGCGCCTGCCCTTAAAGCCACCGAAGAGTATTTTGGCCAATACCAATATGCCCATGGCCTGGAAAAAGGTGATAGTGCTGACGTGCAATACAAGTGGCAGTATGCCATTCCAAAGTAACATAACGATGCCGCTGAAAGCAAACAGCCCGGCAGTAACTACCAATAAAATAAGTGGTATTCTTTTCATCCAATATTTTTTCATGATTATTAATTTTTACACAAATCTATATGGTGCTGCATACCTATGAAAGCGTTTTTCGGTTATGATAAGAAAGCAGTAGGTAAATGGAAGGAATGGAGCGGTGAAAAGAAAAAACTATTTACCAAACAGGCTAAATGTTAAAATTGAGTATGATGCCACAGCCTTTTAACTTTTAGCTATTACCTTCGTCTCAGTATAACAAACAATACCGCATGAGTAAGCATTTGGCATTCCTGTTAGTCTTATTAAGCTTATTTCTGACATCTTGCTTTAAACAAAATATTGGACCACAGGGCCCGGCCGGACCAGCATATACAGGTGTCATCAGCGGGCATGTATGGCTTTATGACCAATACGGAACCCGTATTGATACCGGGCTTGCAGGGGTGCAGGTAACTATCCTTAACAGCACAAAGGACACTACAATAACAACGGACTCGAACGGAGCATATATTTTTACCAATATCGTTACAGGTAATTATACCATTTCTGCACATGTGCCAAATAATGGATATGCCGATACCAAAATCCCCAACTTTCAGTTTATAAGTGATACACTGAACCGGGATGTAAAGATGTCTGCCATTCCCAATTTTGCACCTGATAGTGTTTCTGCATTGCTGGCTGCTTCGCCTAATGATTCATTAATTATTACATTTAGTTCCGACACAAGGCTGAGGAGCTATATCATTTTCGTAAACAATACATCTACCGTAAATGGTTTGCCGGGAAATTACCGGCTAAGCTACATAAGGAACCTGCCTGCTAACCAGACCAAAGCCACTATACTGATACCTGCCGGAGATCTGCATGATGCAGGCATCGGTAGCGGAGCTCTTGCTCATTATGCCGTTTACGGATATGCTGTAAATGATGCCTCTGTTTATGAAGACATAACAAGAGGGAAATATGTTTATGGAGCGGTAAGCGTTACTGCAGTATCAGACAGCACTGTTGTGCCTTAGTTTTTTGAACTCAGCTAAAACAATACCTTATACACATCCTCCACCTTATTTACAGTACGGATATCTATTTTATAGTTCTTCTTGTCCAGGCCTTTGGCATTGGCTTTGGGTATAAAGATCACGTCCATGCCCAGCTTGTCGGCTTCGGCTATGCGCTGATCTATTCTGTTCACCGCACGTATCTCACCACTCAGGCCTATTTCCCCTACTAAGCATATATTAGATGGCAATGCCTTGTCTTCGTAAGATGATAACAGAGCGCATACTACAGCCAGCTCTATAGATGGGTCTTCAATTTTCAGGCCACCGGCTATGTTTACAAAGACATCTTTTGCACCAAAATGAAAACCTCCTCGCTTTTCCAGCACTGCAAGTAGTAATTGCAGGCGCCTTGGATCAAGACCACTGACAGTGCGCTGGGGTGTGCCATATACCGCTATTGTTACCAATGCCTGCACTTCTATCATCAGGGGGCGCATGCCTTCCATGGTTGCGGCAATGGCTATGCCAGACAGAGCCTCCTCGTGCTGGGACAATAATATTTCTGATGGATTGGTCACTGCCCTCATACCCTGGGCTACCATTTCATATATGCCCAGCTCTGATGTGGAACCAAAACGGTTTTTTAAGGTACGGATGATGCGGTAGGCATAATGACGATCACCTTCAAACTGCAACACAGTATCAACCATATGCTCCAATACCTTAGGCCCTGCTATGGAGCCCTCTTTGGTAATATGACCTATAATACAAACCGGCACATTGGTAGCTTTTGCAAAACGCTGCAACTCGGCAGCACATTCCCGCACCTGCGATACAGAACCTGCTGCAGACTCCACATAGGATGATTCCATAGTTTGTATAGAATCTATAATAACCAGTTGAGGCCTTACCTTTTTAATTTCCTGGAAGAGTGTGTTGGTATCAGTTGCCGTTAATAAATATAGCTCAGTGTTTTTAATACCAATACGGTCTGCACGCAGCTTTACCTGTTGAGAACTTTCTTCGCCCGATACATATAATATCCTGATGTTCTTCCATTGTAATGCTATTTGCAGAAAGAGTGTTGACTTGCCTATACCCGGTTCACCTGCTACCAGGATAACAGAACCCGGCACCATGCCACCACCCAATACACGGTTCAGTTCGCTGTCAGGGGTTTGCATGCGCTGCTCATCCTGCACTATTACTTCATCTATTTTATGTGCCTTGCGTTTTTCTTTGCCTCCGTCCTCATCCCAGTTCACTACTTCAGGCTTGCTTGTGTCTTCACGTTGTATCACTTCTTCAACCAAAGAATTCCATGTGCCGCATGATGGACACTTACCTGTCCATTTAGGAGTTTCAAGTCCGCATTGCTGACAGAAGAAAGCTGTTTTTGTTTTGGCCATAAAAGAAGATTAAAGATACTCTTAAAAAGAAAAAAGCCATCCCGAGAAATCGGGACGGCTTACTTACTAACCCATTAAATTCACAACTTGATACAAA
>CAIYVS010000521.1 GCA_903929655.1 uncultured Bacteroidota bacterium
ATATTTGGTGTGAATTTGAATAAATATTATATTTAAATTCATAAGTTCTTTGACAGACCATAAACTCCTTAGCATTCACCCATCAACTGCTTTCCGGTCAATACCTCGATTCGTAGAATTCTGAAAATTCTTAAACTCTTTCACCGAGACAAATAAAAAAAGATTGTATTAACGAGGTAATTCTGAAAATTCTGATTCAGATATTACATTTTTTTATAGCGGAAAAAATTCAGGCAACAGGAAAAACGGAAAAACAAAATCTTCCTTATTTTGTAATTTATTGATAAACAATACAAAACACTTTAAAATAACAAAAACAATTTATTCAAAAGCGGAAAGAAGAAGTACTAAACGGAAGGAAAGCGGAACTTTTCTCATGAACTCCTTTGAAAAAATAAAAAAAACG
This sequence comes from uncultured Bacteroidota bacterium, assembly GCA_903929655.1. Taxonomy (GTDB): domain Bacteria; phylum Bacteroidota; class Bacteroidia; order Chitinophagales; family Chitinophagaceae; genus JABDGU01. The sequence goes on from CAIYVS010000521.1 coordinate 407, forward strand.
TGAATAAAAACTTCCATAATCTGGAAATTTAGTATAAAGCCCTTTCCTTTTTAAAATTCAGGAAAAAGGAAAGGAAAAATCATGCTGAGCATAACAATGCCCCGCATAGTACAAAATGGTGCAATATCGGGCATACCATGAACAGCACAATAAAATGATTATCAACAACTTAAACCAAAATAAGTAAGCCCAATGCCCGGTTTTTCAATCAATCGGGCATCAGGCATCTTCCACAAAAAAACGAAAGGCAAGCTTTTAGGATGCCTTTCGTCTTCCATGTAAAAGTTTATGGGCGGTCTATTGAACTACGATATTGCCGCTTGAGGTGCAGGAAATATTGGCCCCTACATGAGCAGTGCAATTATCACAGCTGGAAAGCCTGGCTGTGGGTTGGAAATCGGGACAGGGGTAAGAACTCATACCACAGGCACCAAGTGTTACACATGGGCCACAGAGCGAAGACGTGCTGAGCCAGCATATGCTGTAACCCTGGTAATTGGAAGAAACAGGGCAGAGGCAGGCGGGTATGGCCACGGTGGATCCCGCAGTAACAACTACCGTAGTTCCGCAGGTGGTGTAGGCACAGGTAGTGGGGTTGTAACAAACGGGTGTGATGGTGATATCGCAACGTGTATTGTTGACGATGTTTTGCGCTTTTGCTGCAATGCCCAGGATGCAGAGCAATGCAACGATCAATCCTTTTTTCATTTTTTCTTTGTTTTGAATGGTGAATAATACATGCAGGCATATGATTGAATCTAACAGCTCAGGAACAGTGGTATATCAACTCAAAAAGGTGAGCGTCCTTATCCTGGCTACTTGTTTTTTTCTTATACCTCTGCTGCAAAACTAAGAAAGGTTTTTTTACAAAAACAAATTTATATATAATATTAACAATTATAAAACAGGGTTTTTTAACCTAATTTATTCAAAATCAGTGTGTAGGAGCAATAAAGCTGTTTTAAAAAAAAATTGGAGCATTTTTTGTGCAGATCGGCGGGAGATGGGATGTGTGCCCGGAACACAAAAAAAAAGCATGTAAAAAAACCTGGAAGCTTTAACAGATAAGTATTTCGCAGCAGGCCTAATTTACAAAGACGTTTGTTCTCATCTTTCAGAAAACATCCCTTTTAGCTCATTTTATTCCTGTTGAGAATAAAAGATTCCTATTAGGAATAAAATAGCAGCGTTTTTCCTTGTACGGTAAAAATACCTGAACCAATTTTACAGTACTCCAAAATTATATGGCAGGTTATAAAAGCTTTAGTGCAGCAATGCATGAAAAGCTATAAAGCCGCAACGTTTTAAAAAGACTGGCTAAGAACGCCTGCCTGTAAGATAGGAAACTGTATTTATTAACAATTAAAAAAAAAACCATGAACAAGAAAAAAAGAATTCTGCTATTAATGCTTAGCGGGTGCTTTGTTGCAGCGATGTGCATTTACTGGACCCCGCCACCACCACCGCCGCCACCGCCAAACACTCCTTATGAACAAAATCCGCCTCTTGTAAGCAATATATGGGTGCGACAATTGCAGCAACCCATAAACGGCAACTCTATGATGGTGCAAGTTCAGTACCAGCAGTTTCAGGGCACGGCACCATTGCCGCCGCAATTGCCGGTGTTCCTGGGGCAAAACTCTATTACTTTATTTGATGATGGAACAAATGGAGACCCGGTTGCCGGGGATGGTATTTATACAGGCACATTGAACGAAAATCCGCAAGATTTTGCAAATACGATGAACGCACGTGTACAAGCCATCAATGCACAGATACAACAGGGAACTCCATTCCTTACTTTTGCAGGGCATGTTGGCACACAGATATCATCCTCACAGGTATCACAGCAATTAAGTTTTAACACCAGCGCTTTCAGCAGTTTTGCACCTGTGTCAATAAGCCCGCTGCTTTTTTCATCGGCCGCTGCCGCTATGGCGCCTACAGGTCCCTGCGTTCTTCCGCCAATCATCAAACAGCAATCGCTCTTTATTACCGATCTGTCGGTGGTGGAAGACCCCGCCAGGACCTATAATGTAATAACAGGTGCAGGCAATCCTGTGGGTAACTGGACTTTTGGTACTATGGTAAAAAATATGACCGGAGGTTTTGTAAGCTCCAGCACCCTGCTTGTTTCATGGTTCAAGAATTACGTGAACCCGGTAATTGTAAATACCCAGACGATTGCCAAAAGAGCAAATTTTGTATATTATGTAATTGGACCGTGGTTGCAGGTAGCAAGCCATGGTGCTATCCCCCGGGGTACTGTCACTTCAACTAATTGGGTAGGATTATGGAATACGGTTGCTGCGGACAGCCTGCTGAAATATGCACCATTTAAATTAACGTCCATTGTTAATCGCTTGGATCTTCGTGGAAATCCTGGTTACAGCGGTGGCCTGAGCAATGCAGGTGAGACGCGTTTTATCTTCACATTAATTGACCCCGTAGTAGGTGATGGACCCGGCCCAAATGGTTTAGGCGTTGGCAGTAATGGATTTATAAGCGGTATGCCTCCGATCCAGCCCCAAAATGAATTTTTCCCAGGGTCTAATTTTATAGACTGGAAAGGGTTTAATGTGATATTTGAATATGGTAATGTGCAAAGTAGCTTGTGCGATGTAGTAAACTTCGCGAACGCATGGGTTAATTTAAGCACTTTCGCCTTCCCCAGCGCGGCATATAATGCAGCTTTGGAAGCCATCACCACCACTGTAACTAATATGAATTCTGCACTAGGCAAACCAAATAACAGTGCCATAAACAGGGTAAGGACAAATGAGCGTATATGTGATAGTGCTGATTTTGCAACACCACCAACCTGGGCATTTAGTGACTGGGAATTCAGGCAGTTTGAATTGCAGGCATCTTCAAATCTGTTCCTTCAAGTGCCTTTGACAAATACTCCTGTCAATGCGGCTAATGCCATCCCCCCTGCCAGCCTAACCATAAACCCCCCGGCGATTGGTGTAATACCCGTTATTCCTCCCGTTCCTGCAGACCAGGATAATCTTATGGATTGGATATTCAGTTCACCCGCAAACGTAGCTAATATCATAGCAGGTAATGTCAATATGCCCACCACATGGGGCCCCCGGGCATTATTATCTGGCGGTGCAAAAGTAGATTATGAGATTTTACATTATATTGACTTTAATTATGCTTCTCCAGACCCCAACTATACAGCTTATGTTGCGGCAGGTAATCCCGTTCCCGGAGGCGCCCAGTACAAACTCATAAGGCAACAGATATCTTTAAATTTTTTGTTGGCCAATTAACTTTCATAAAAATTTTTAACTTTGCTCAAATAGATATTTAAT
>CAIYVS010000522.1 GCA_903929655.1 uncultured Bacteroidota bacterium
CCAAAGGTATTATTTTTTAGTGTAATTTACAAGTCTAATTGGTATTACTTCCGGCATTAATGGAGATGAGTAAAATCGGTAAAATACATAGCAGCTGGCGTTTGAAGATAGCAGAGCAATAAGAAGCAATAAACAACATTGAATACCTTCAAAGGGCTAAGCATTGTTTAGCCCTTTGAAGTATATATCGGTCTAGTTGTTTACAGAGCCCATAGATGCTTCGGGGTAACGTAAACCTTCGGCGATGCCTTTGGGGAAAATATTGTTGATATCGTTCAGTTCTTCTTTGGTGAAGCTTACATTTAATGCCCCTACATTTTCTTCCAAGTATTTGATGCGTTTGGTGCCGGGTATGGGGAAAATAAAATCTTCCTGTGCCATTACCCATGCCAGTGCCAGTTGCGATGTGGTACAGTTTTTCTGTGTCGCCAGTTCCTGTATGCGTTTTACGATCTCCAGGTTCTTATCAAAATTTTCGCCCTGGAAACGGGGTGAGAACCTGCGGTAATCATCGGCGGCAAGGTCTTCAAATTTTTTGATCTGCCCTGCCAGGAAGCCCCTGCCCAGCGGTGAGTATGCTACAAATGCAATGCCCAGTTCTTTGCAGGCAGCGAGTACTTCATCCTCGGGGTCGCGGGTCCATAGGGAGTATTCACTTTGCACGGCGGTAATGGGGTGTACTGCATGTGCTTTGCGCAGGGTTGCTGCTGATACTTCTGATAGCCCGATGCCCCTGACTTTGCCCTCTTTTACCAGTTTGCCCATTGCCTCTACGGTCACCTCAATGGGAGTTGCGGGGTCTACACGATGCAGGTAGTAAAGGTCTATCACGTCTACGCCGAGTCTTTTAAGGCTGCCTTCGCTGGCGCTTTTTACATATGCGGGGCTGCCGTCTATGCCGCGAGCCTGGGGGTTGTTTGGTTCTCTGCGTATGCCGAATTTTGTTGCCAGTGTTATTTTATCTCTATTGCCTTTTAGCGCTTTGCCTACAAGTTCTTCATTAAGATAAGGACCATACATATCGGCAGTATCCCAGAATGTTACACCCAGCTCTAAAGCCCTGTGCAGTGTTTTTAAAGATTCTTCATCATTTCTTGCGCCGTAAAAATCGCTCATGCCCATGCAGCCAAAACCTATTTGGGAAGCTGTGAGCCCTGTGGAGCCTAGTTTCTTTGTTTTCATCTGTTCATCTATTTAGATGGCAAAGGTGAGATAAATACTTGTCTTTTATGTGAGCAGATAATAGAAATGTCCAATAAGGGTATCAGGATTGTAACTGAATTAGTATGTTATTAAAACACCGCCACTGCTCTTATAGGGGAGCCATCTGCGCGTTCAATTTTCAATGGCAGGCATTGAAACGTGAATCCTGAGGCCGGTAAACTGTCCAGGTTTGTGAGATTTTCTATGATGATCATTTCTTTATCTAATACAATGTGGTGGTTGGGTAGCTCGTGGCTGTTTACAATATCTAATGAAATGGAATCGAGGCCAATGCCTTTTAGTTTAAAATTGCAAAGCCAGCGTGCGGCATCCTGGCTTAGAACGGGAAAGTCATCAAAATAGGCGTCGGTTTTCCATTTTTCAGACCAGCCGGAGTTAAAGAGTATAAAATTGGTTTCAGCAATTTGCTTTTCATAAGGTTTCAGAAAATCCAGGGTGATCTCTTTGCCTTCCAGTGCTTTGCAATCTATCACTATGGCGGGGCCTATGAATTTGTC
>CAIYVS010000523.1 GCA_903929655.1 uncultured Bacteroidota bacterium
TATGAATGGCCCCTAAGGGATTTCAAGGAATTAAACAAAAAATTTTGTTGCTCCAACTCCTTTCATTATTTGCCCTTTTCTGTACGTTTCCCGACCCAGTGTTATCCAGACCAGACAGAAGATTTTTAGCAGTATTGTTGCACACTCTAAAAGGGGTCACACTGCACCTAAGAAAACTCCATCCACCAAAAGCTTCCCTCATCAACATCAAAAGACGCTGGCATATAACAATGCCGAAAAAGATAAATTACCTGTATTCACTTACCAATCTCCCTATGATCCAAACCTGGTGGCGCTGAAAACCACCTACAATTTAGATTCTATAGCAGGTAAAGGGAATGACGTGTCAAAAATAATAAGCCTGATGGAGTGGGTACATTACCTGGTACCGCATGATGGCTCAAAAGGAAACCCACAGGTTAAAAACGCGATGAGCCTGATTGCAGAATGTAAAAAAGATAACAAAACCCTTAATTGCCGCGGGCTTGGCATATTACTGAATGAGGTTTACCTGGCGGAAGGTTTTAAGTCAAGGTTCGTAACATGCCTGCCCCGGGATACTGCAGATAACGACTGCCATGTTATAACCATGGTTTGGTCTACATCCTTAAAAAAATGGTTGTGGATGGACCCTACTTTTATGGCTTATTTAATGAATGAAAAAGGAGATTTGCTGAGCATAGAAGAAGTTCGCGAGTGCCTCATAAACAACAAGCCACTTATTCTGAATCCTGACGCAAACCGGAATCATGCTACCAGCCAGACTAAAGGTGATTATTTAAACGACTATATGGCTAAAAATCTTTACAAACTGGAATGCCCCTTAAATAGTGAATACAATTATGAGACATATGAGGAAGGCAAAACAAGAACTTATATACAGTTAGTGCCCGGTAATAAAAAACCATCACCCGTATTGAAAAAGAATGAGCATGGCATGATTTCCTATTCCCTGTATTATACCAATAACCCCAAATCATTTTGGGCAGAACCACAGCTAGATAAACAGCCGGAACCTATTGGCTCTAAATCAAAAGCAGATTATGATGAAGTGATGGGAAAATTCAAAAACTATTATAATCAACAGCAGGCAGACAGCATAGATATTATGTTCGCCTACCGGGGTTTTATTACTGCAAAACGAATGGAGCATTTTATGAAAGAGTATGGGGCAATGATTTCTCATAAGTATATGGCGATGGAGCCCGGGCCGGGAGAAGTAGCTTTATTTAAAATGGTATTTGATAAGTCGGTACATGCAATGGGCATATCCCTTGACAAAAACAATAAAATATTAAACTTCAGGTTCGAGACAAGTTCGTCATATATAGATAAATTATTGGCAAAAGAATTATGAAATTAAACATGGTAATATTATAATTCCTCCATAAGTATATAGCTTAGTCGTGTGTATGAGCAATATCAAAAAGCATAGTAAGGCTCATAGTTTCTGTCATGCGCACCCTCACCTTCATTAACAAAAATTATTTGGCAAGCCCTCCCTATTTTCGTACCTTTATAGCAAATTTCAAGCTCACATGCAGAAATTTTAAATAGTTCTTTGACATCTATCATCCCTATTTGGCAAATTCAGTTTCAACCAATTAATGCGCATTTAGGATTTTCTCTGAAGAATTTAGGCTAAAAAGCCTGTCCGACCGTAAGGCGCGGTTCGCTTTGGTAAAATATCAGGCATTTTATGCCCGATTCAATGCCCGACATTTCGCGACTATCCCTTTTAGTACAGTTGGTATATTATTAGTGTAATTAGTTATGTATAAGTGTATTTAATGTAATTTAAAAGTAAGGCATTGGAAATATAAATAAATAGTTTTCATATTTTGTTATCACCAAATAACAACCAATATGAAAAACATAAAAAACACTTCCATTCTTGCTCTGATTTTCCTTATTCTTTCTCGCGTAAGTAGCATTAATGGAACAATAACATTTATTCAAAGATTTATTACAGTTGACGAAAAAATACTTCAAATGATTTTACAAGTTATAGATATTGTGTCTACCATAGCTTTGGGTGCATATTTAATTTGGCTAGGTGGTTTAATTAGAAAAGGAAACAAAAGGATAATGATACGCAGGCAATTCCAATACACAACATACGAAGGAATGGTAGATGTAAGATTCTATCTTGATTTTACCAGCGAAGATGTCATTAGCGAGATTATTATTAAAAGCAATTTTCAAACGTGGCTACCTGAAAGACCTACGCTTATTTACTTTGATTGTGGTAAAGAGATTGGCAATAGTATAATACTATGCAGCATAACCGAGGTGAAATTAGGGGATAAATACAGGCTGATTTATGAGTATTCACCCAGTTACCATACAAGGCATATAATAACAGAATTTTGCAGGATTATAGAAGCTGAAAAGCCCGATTGGTTTAATATTTCCTTAGCAGATATTGTAAGACGGGCAACAGCACTACACAGGCAGCAATTTGAAAAAGAAAAAAATAGTAGTAAATAACAAATGTTTCGATTTTAATGCCTTACCTTTATATTTCACTTACGCATAACTAACTGTACTAATTATATAGCTTCTGTACTAAAAGGGATAGTCGCGCGACATTTTTATTGAAAATCAGCACCTTACGTTCCAAATGCCCGGCTTTTCAAAAATGTCCCGAAAATCGGGCATTTATAATCTTCGTGTCTTTGCGCCCCTGTCTGCCGACAGTCAGGTCTGCGGTTAAACTCTCAATACCCGGTAAAAACAGGAAACCAAAGAACCCCAAAAGATACCCAAACAGCCCAAAAAGGAAACCAGAAGTCCATAACAGGAAGAAAAGCGGAAAAAATATTTTAGGAAGGAATAGAGCTACAGGTAATTGATAATCAATATAATAAATGAGATTTGACAAACAAAAACAACAAAAAAGCGGAAAAAATTCCAAAAAAAGGAAAAGCGGAAAAATATTTCCATTGGGAATCTGACCTTGAGCACTTGCAAAGGCACTTTTTTCTAGCCACCCATTAGCAGTCCAACAAAATAAAGATCACTTGTGCAGAACATATTATATTTCTTGTAGCTGAACTTCTCTCATGAACTCTATTAAAAATCAAAAAAACGTGAATAAAAAGGTTTGATAGCGGAAAAATATCATAAATATATCATTTAAGCCCTATTACTACTTTTTCCCGTATTAATCCCCGATTCTGACAATAATCTCATTTTTTCACATAAATTTGCCGTCCTTATAATAAATATATAACACAACCTATATGGCTGTAATTCAGAAAATCAGGACTAAATACGGAAAACTTGCCGGCGGTATCATTGCACTGGCTCTTGTTGGCTTTATATTAATGGATGCTGCAAGCGGACGATTCGGTGATCTTTTCGGTCGCAACACCAGCGTGGCGAAAGTGAACGGCGACAAAATAGATGTAAGAGATTATTCGCTGCGTGTGAAGGAAATAGAAACCCTCTATCCTTTATATAGCCGTGGCAAGACAATGGATGATGCTACACGCGCACAGATGAGTGAAGAAACGCTGAAGCAAATGATCTATGAAACGCTTGCAAAAAAACAATGCGAAAAATTGGGCATCGGCACCACAAAAGAAGAAGAAAAGGATTTGGTCTATGGTCAGAACGCAGATCCTATGATACAGCAATTTCAGCTGCAGGGTACCAATATATTTATGAACCAGGAAACGGGCCAGTTCGATCCGCAGATCATTAAGGAATTTGAAAAACAAATTTCTAAAATTGATCCCAGCGGTAAAGTGCAGGAACAGTGGGACTATGTAAAAGCATACGTGCTCCGCAACCATACCATAAATAAATTCAACACACTCTTTTCAAAGGCCACATACTTACCACAGTTCCTGTTGAAGCAAACAGCTACAGACCAGGGCTCGATGGCAAATATCACTTACGTTAAAATACCGTATTCATCTGTTAATGACAATGAAGTAAAAGTAACAGATGATGATATAAAAGCCTTCATGCAAAAACATGCTGCCTCTTTTTCTGATGACAATGATACACGCAGTATTGATTTTGTATCATTTGATGTAAAGCCATCTAAAGAAGATACCGCCCGCCCGCTGGATGCACTGAAACAGATAAAAAGCGACTTTGCCGCAACCAAAGACAACGAGAATTTTGTAAACAATAAATCAGAAGATAAATTTGAAAAAAGCTGGGTGAACAAACGCACTTTCATGTCTTCAGCATCAGACTCTATCTTAAGCCTTCCCCTTAACGGCGTTTATGGTCCTTACTTCGAAAACAATTTTTATAAGCTCACCAAGCTGATAGAAAAAAAGGACATGCCGGATTCTGTAAAATGCCGCCACATATTAATAAGAACAAAAGCACAGGGAAAAGATGTATTGCCCGACAGTGTTGCTAAACAAAGAATAGACAGTATTGCTACAGCCATTAAGAATGGTGCAGACTTCAGCGCACTTGCCGCAAAATATTCAGACGATCCGGGCAGCAGTAAAAAAGGTGGTGAATACACTTTCAGTGTTCCGCAAAGAACTAGTTTATCAAAAGAATTTTCCGATTTTATTTTTGACGGCAAAACAGGAGAAAAGAAAACAGTGCATGTAGAGAATGATAATTATACTGGTTATCACTATATAGAAATACTGGATCAGAAAGGAATGGCGCCTGCTTACCAACTGGCAACCATTACCAAATCATTATACCCTGATCAGAACACAGTGAATGCAGCCTTTGCAAAAGCTTCTGCCTTCGCCGGAAAAAATACTACAGCACAGGCCTTTGATGATGCAATTAAGAAAGAAAACCTGAGCAAAAGAATAGGCGAATCAGTAAAAGTGAATGATTTCACCATACAGGGCATTGGCCCTGCAAGAGAGATCATACGCTGGATGTATGAAGCCAAACTAGGAGAAATTTCTCCTGTGTTTACTTTAGATAACCGTTTTGTAGTTGCAAAACTTGCTTCAATACAGGAAAAAGGCCTGATGGCAATTACTGCTACTAACAGACCACAGCTCGAAGCTATGGTAAAGGCAGATAAGAAAGGGGAATACCTGATGAATAAATATAAAAGCGCAACCAGCCTCGAATCTATAGCTCAGGGTGCCGGCCAGCAAGTGCAGCATGCAGATTCCATTAATCTGGGCGCCAGCTTTGCACCCAACCTGGGTTTTGTGCCAAAGGTGATAGGCTATACATTTGATCCTTCTTTTGCAACCAATAAAGTATCTCCTCCTATTAAAGAACAGGAAGGCGTATTTTTTATCATGGTAAACAACCGCTGGAACAAGACCACAGATCCTAAAGCATTGGAATCTGCTATGGCCCAGCAAAAAATGATCATGGAAATGCAGATGAGAAATGGCGGAACACAGGCCATACAGGATGCATTGTTAAAAGGAGCAAGTATTAAGTACACCCCTAATAACCTCTAGGCAGCCATTATAATAAAAATCTAAGTATATATAAGCAAAAAGAGTCCCGAATGTTCGGGACTCTTTTTTTATGCCGTTTGGAAAGTACGTAACTTGCATTGTTATTATATGGAAGAAATAGTAAACAGAGTAGCGGAAAGCGGGATCATAACACTGGACTTGGCAAAGTATTTGCCGGCCGAAAACGATATCGCATCATTTGATCTGAAACCATTCCTGTTCAGGGAAATGATACTGAAAGAGAAAGACTACAGGGCAGCACTGCAAACACATGACTGGACACAATACCACGACAAGCATGTAGCCTTGTTTTGCAGTGTGGATGCCATTATCCCCATATGGGCCTATATGCTGGCCGCGTCTTATATGCAGGGCATAGCAAAAGATACTTACCTGGGCAGCATAGAAGAATTGAAAAAAGAGCTCATCCTGAAAAATATAGAAGGCATAAGCACAGGCGAATACGAAGACAAAAGGGTAGTAATAAAGGGCTGCGGCGATATTGTAATTCCGGATGCTGCATACATAGCTATTACAAGCCACCTGCGCCCGGTAGTAAAATCCATTATGTACGGCGAGCCCTGCTCCACAGTACCTGTATACAAAAAACCCGCAGCGCCAAAAGCTGTTTGATACATAACCGATTTTGTTCGGTAGAAAGATCGCAATACCTTCAGGCATCAGAATATGATACTCAGCAACAAGATAGCTTTAAGTCTGCGCGCCTTTGCGTTTAAACTGCCTTGCGTAGTTGTGCTCCTGTTTTTTTTCTGCGAAGCCCGGAGCCAGACCATTCCTAAAACAGAGCCGGCACCAAGAGATATAAAAGTGCTGAATGAATACAAAGACAAAAGCGGCAACAGGGTGCGTATTATCCAGTATTTGCAGGGACAAAAGAAAGTTACAGAAACCATTATCATCCCACCTGCCTTTGCATTGGTAAAAGTGCCGATAAGGCCGGATACCCTGAATAAAGATTCTGTGATGATCGTAGTGGATAAGTCGGACTATTCGTTACAGGTGTATTATAAAAAAAGGCTGGTGCGGGCTTATAAATCAGTTTTCGGTCCCCGGCCCCAGGATGATAAATGTTATGAAGGTGATCGTTGCACCCCCGAAGGCTGGTATAAGATCATCAGTAAAGTGCCATCGTCCAGGTACGATAAATTTATGTTGCTGAATTATCCCAACGACTCGGCCATGGCGCGTTTCACCAGGATGAAACAAAACGGCAAGATACCATCCAAAGCCCGTATAGGCGGCAGTGTGGGTATTCATGGTATCTGGAAAGGCGGTGATGAAATGATAGATATGGGCATAGGCTGGACAGACGGCTGTATAGCCCTGAAGAATAAAGACGTGGATGAATTATATACTTTGGTGAGCGTGGGAACGAGGGTGTATATAAAGAAGTGAGTGCCGCACCTTATAAGCTATATACTCTTTTCTTTGACCACAATCTTTGGGCAGATCTCTTCAAAAAACTCTTTATATTTTCCTTTCCACCAGATCCATTCAGGGGCGCTGCCTAAAGAAAAATTATGGAATATGGTTACCAGCCTGCTATTGCTTTTCTGCAGGATTTTGGTCATTGCCTTGAGACGGTCGAAAGAATCACCTAAACTTAATCTTTCTTCAAACATGGCGGTAGTATCCATAAAGCAAAACGGATGGATACGCAAGGGTGTGGTAAATTCATTATTGAGGCTGTACCATAAAAAAGATTGTCCTGTACCCGCCCTGAAACCAAAATGGGTGCCATAGCCCATACTGTAATCCTGGCTTATACCGTTTTTTAACAGGCGCAGATAAGTGCCGGGTAAGCTTGCTTTAATATAGTGTTGTCTTGAAACACTGATATTTTTGTGTACTATTTCTTCCAGGGTTTCTTTTTCTTTTGCCAGGGTATCATCGTTATCAGAGTAGTAGGAGGGGTGCAAAGCTATTGTTCCATACGCTGCAAGTTGCTTTACAAGCCTTTGCATTTTGGGGTGTGTGGGCAGAATGTTCTTGTCGAGATCGGTAGTCTTTAGCGAAGCAAGAATAAAAAAGATGGGTTGCACATCATAATTGTTGTGCAATTGTTTTAACCAGTCGTAGCTGTCGTAAGGGTCTTGCTTTTGGTTTAGCACTACAGCCATTCTTTCTTTGTACACTGCTTTGTTTCGTGCCCAGATATCGCGGGCCTGTGCACCCGCTATGCGCACAAAACCTTTGTATTTATAAGAGTAGGCAATATCAATATCGTAAGTGGGCAAATAAGAAAAAGAAACCTGTGGGGTATTGATGTTAAACTGATCTCTCAGCAGGTTTCTCAAGCCCTGTACCCATTCATCCAGCAGAGGGCGTTGCAGCCATTTGTTTTTGTATAAAATACTTTGTGTTGCTGGGTAACGGTTATGTGCATCGGGGGTATAGGTGTAGTATTCTTCGTAACGGCTGAGAAGAAAAAAGACAGCTGAAAAAAGATCGAAAGGGAGTGTTTGTGATGTTGCACTGTTTTCGTAAAGGGTAGGTACCTGGTTCCAGCTTCCTGTTTTTATTTCATGTTCATTAACGCCTTTTTCCCAAAGCAAGCCGGAATCGGGTATGGATAATGCGTTATTAAAAGATTTTCCGTAGGATATAAAAAAGGGTATGGACTTCAGGGTGTTCTCGTCTTGCACCAGTTCATAGTCCAGTTTCAACTGTTCTTTTATCAACCAGTCCAGCACAAAAAGCAAGCGGTTTGTTTTTTTAGAACTATATATGATCATACGGTCCATTAAGGCTATCTGGGAGATGAAGTTTTGTTGCGCTCTTTCCATAACTGGTTAAAAGATTTACCGGAAAACTGAATGGAGGACCGGTGCAGGCCCCAGGAATCTTTAAACAGTTTATTGACCACCCCGTTTTTCATACCTGCGCCGGCGCTGTTAAGGAGCCTGCGGTTCAGCATAGCGATCTTCCAGAATTTCCAGGCGCTGTTTTCCGCGAAACCATTCATGTTTTCTCTTACCGCTATATTGCGGTTTTCCAGCAGCATTTCGTGGATGTTTATTTTAAGCGGGCAAACCTCCGTGCAATTACCACAAAGGCTGGACGCGTAACTGAGATGTTTATAATCCTTGAAATCATTTAAATGCGGGGTAATTACAGAACCAATAGGTCCGCTATAAGTGGCGCCGTAAGCGTGGCCGCCAATATTTTTATAAACCGGGCAGGCATTGAGGCAGGAACCGCAGCGTATGCAATACATACTCTCGCGCACCTCGCGGAGCAAAAGATTGGTGCGTCCGTTGTCCAGGAGGATAACATACATTTCCTCAGGCCCGTCTGTTTCATCGGGTCTGCGTGCGCCGGTAAATAAAGTATTGTATACTGTAACATTTTGCCCGGTGCCATAAGTGGCCAGTAAGGGCCATATGATCTGCAGGTCGTTAACAGATGGCAGTACTTTTTCTATGCCTACTATTGCTATATGGGTTTTAGGCAAAGACGTGGTAAGGCGGGCATTGCCTTCATTCTCACTTACTGCCACGGCACCTATATCTGCAATAATAAAATTGCCACCCGTGATGCCTACTTCTGCTGTTATATATTTCTGCCGTAGGTTTTTGCGAGCCACTTTGGTAATTTCGGCAGGACTAAGGTTTGGAGCTGTACCCAATTTTTCATGAAATAATTTGGCTACATCTTCTTTGCTTTTGTGCATAGCGGGTGTAACAATATGGTAGGGAGCTTCGCCATCTAATTGCTGAATGTACTCACCAAGATCTGTTTCCACAGATTCAATATTATATTTTTCAAGGAAATCATTGAGATGTATTTCCTCCGTTACCATTGATTTTGATTTAACAACCTGCTTTGCATTTTTTTCTTTGCAGATGTTTAAAACGGCATCAAGCGCCTGTTTCGCATTTTCTGCCCATATCACTTTTCCACCTCTGGCCGTAAATTTTTGCTCAAACTCAACGAGATATTTATCCAGGTTTTCAATGGCCTTCCATTTTATGTTTTTTGCTTTTTTGCGTGCAAGCTCCAGGTCGGCAAATTGCTGCTTGCCTTTTACAACGGTGTCTTTATACTTCTGTATGTTAAAACTCAGCTTGCGTTTGTGATCTAGGTCGTTGGCCTTTACTTCACTTTTGGCAAGAAATGTGGATTGATTTTCTGTCATTTCGAATACAAATCTAATAAAAAGTACCTCACCGGACCCTTCTCTCAGTAGAGAGAGAGGTAAGAATCAGGAAAAATATTAAAAAAAAGTACAGTTTTAAGCATTTGGGTATAAGACTTTATCTTTGCGGGCATGTTTTCATCAAAAGAGGTAATTAAACTGGCCCTTGAGACCATAGATCTGGAAGCGCTATCTGTAAAAAAACTGGCGGAGTATGTGAACGAGGCTTTTATAAAGGCTGTGGAGGTGATCCATGGGTCGAAAGGACGGGTGGTTGTTTCGGGGATAGGTAAGAGCGCGGTTATTGCGCAAAAGATAGTTGCTACTTTTAACTCTACCGGCACCCCGGCACTTTTTATGCACGCTGCAGATGCCATACATGGTGACCTGGGAATGATCCAGCCGGATGATACGGTGATCCTGATATCGAAAAGCGGTGAAAGTCCGGAGATAAAGGTTTTGATACCTTTTATTAAAAACATGAAAAACCCGATCATTGCCATTTGCGGTAATGAACAGTCTTACCTGGCCACCCATGCCGATATATTTGTAGACAGCACGGTGGAAAAGGAAGCATGTCCCAATAACCTGGCCCCGACAACGAGCACCACTGCCCAATTGGTGATGGGGGATGCCCTGGCAGTATGCCTGCTGAGCCTGAAAGGTTTTTCGTCCCGGGATTTTGCACGTTACCACCCCGGCGGGGCTTTGGGTAAGAAATTATACCTGCGGGTGGCAGACCTGACTAAACAAAATGAAAAACCGGAGGTTAAGGATAGCAGCACTATACGCGAAGTGATTTATGAAATATCCAGCAAAAGGCTGGGTGCCACCGCAGTTTTGGATAGCACTGATCAGCTTTGCGGCATTATAACAGATGGTGATATACGCCGTATGCTGGAAAACCATGAAAGTTTTGCCGGATTAAAGGCTAAAGACATTCTTAGTCCCAATCCAAAAACAATTGACGATAATGAACTGGCAATAGAGGCGCTGGAACAAATGCGTACCTATGATATTACCCAGTTGGTAGTTACCAAAGATGGGAAATATACAGGCATGGTGCATCTGCATGATCTGCTTAGAGAGGGATTGATATAAATTTCCAATCTTTAAATTATCTTATCAGTGTCAGGTCACCTTTTTTAGATAGCTCTTTGGTTCCGCAGTTGTATTTTATGTAATAGAAGTAAGTTCCTATTTCCTGTTTTATGCCGTTAAATGTTCCGTTCCATCCATCCTCCTGGTTTTTAGTTCTAAAAACTTCTTGCCCCCAACGGTTAAATACTATCAATAGAAAACTTTCAAAAGGCCTTACTGATCTTACCCTGAAAATATCATTTTTGCTATCTCCGTTTGGGCTAAAGGCATTGGGTACAAACATCTGGCAGCATGGTTCTGCAATAATATTAATGCTGTCTTTACCGATGCAGGAGTATGGATCGGATATATGCAGGTAAATACTTCCTGAATGTTCGGCAGATGCTGTAGTTACAGCGAGGTTGCTGTCAGAAAAATAGCAAGCTGAAGAAGACCATTTATAAGTATAGGCAGAAGAGTCGTTTAGGGGATGTAATTGTATAGTATCACCACTGCAAACATTTGTCTTTGATGCAATAATATGATCTGTTGGTATAGGGTGGATAACGATAGTTTGTGTATCGGCAGATTGGCAGTTGCCGGCATAAGCAAGAGAAATAATTTCATTGCCGGGTGTGCTGTTACTGATAATATATGGCCCCGGGCCTGTGCCGCTGAGAACATTAGCTGTGCCGAAATTCCAGATATAATATGAAGGGTTAAAAGACGTAGTATTAGCAACAACATTTAATGAATCTCCTACGCACAAATTACCATTAACAGTGAAAGAAGGGATTTGATTTGGATAAATAATAACATTGGTATTGGCGCTATTAATACAGCCATTGTAGGAAATAGTGATTGTGTAAATACCAGCCTGATTGGTAGTTGTGTTGGTTATTATGGGGTTTTGTAATGGAGAAGAGAAATTACCTGGTCCATTCCAGCTATAATTAACAGCTGGTACAGAGCTATTGCTGTTAAGTTTTAAGGTATTGCCTGCACAAATTGGGCCATTGTTTCCGGCAGTTGGTGCTGTAAGTGAACCCGTAGTTATAGTAATACCTGTGTCTGCAGAAATATAAGCAGGTAGAGAAGCAACAATACGTATGCGATACCCGGTACCCGGACTGGTACCGGGTGGGATTGTACAAGGTATGATGCCCAATGTGGTTGCAGCAACAGAGCCTATTGATATAGGACTACTAAAGCTGCCTGCTACATCAGATAATTGAACGGTAAAAGTATTACCGGATTGAAAACTGTGGTTGACGGAATAATAAACGTTAAAATTGCTCCCGGTACACAACACATTCCGTGAAACAGAATCAATAGCAACTGTAGTATCAATAATTATAACAAGCGATTTGGCACTGTCGCAATATTGCATTGCTTCTGTTGCAGATAAAGCACGGCGATATAACCTTATGTCGTCAATAGACCCTGTAAACCAATAGGGGAATTGGCTTCCCCCGGCAGGATAATATGCTATTGCTATTCCATTTGTGCTCGGCGAATAGACTTTATTCCATGGAAGTGTAATTCTCTTTATACCATCAATATATAATCTTGCAGAATCTCCATCATAAGTGACCACAGCACAATACCAGGTATTTAAATTAATTATTGTATTACCGGAATACCAGACACCTGCCCCACCTATATCACCTGAAAAAAAAACTTCATTGTTAGGAGAATATATATTACAATCAAGATCGTAGGCCTGATCAAATATACCCATATTGTAAAAGTCGGGACCAAGAGATGTACCTCTTGTTAAAATATAATTGCCCTGGCATGGACCCGAATAGAAAGCCGTAGGTTTTACAAGGGCACAAATTGAAAAGGAATCAGTTATGTTCATGAGCGAGTTGTACGGGATATTAATTTGGTCTCCATTACCATTAAAATGGTACGCGGTATTTGCAATACTATTATAGCCCGCCCCGAGTGTAGCGCCGGTAACAACTCCATTTATATGATTCCCACTCACATCATTGGCATTGCCATTAAAATTCCAATGCCCGATCAGCCGATTATTGCCTTGAGAAAAAGCGCCATAAGAAATGCATAGTAATCCAAGAGTTAATAGTTTCAGTTTCATATAAATTCTTTTATTCGAAATAAATAAGTTCATCAAAAATATTCAAATATCTTAGAAATAAAAAATTTCTGCTACTTGATTCTGCCTGGTATTTGTGTCTAAATTGGAATTTTCACAGTTTTTCTTTATTTCTTTAAACGACTTTGTTGCATGGCTAAAATAGAGAAAGGAGTAAGTATTAGTTAAATTTGTTTTGCGAAATAAATTTACTAACCCACCCACTCCTTTATGAATAAAGATATACCAAGGCCAGCAA
>CAIYVS010000524.1 GCA_903929655.1 uncultured Bacteroidota bacterium
CGCAAAATCCCACAAAAAGCACACAGGCTCTATCTACTTTAGTTGGGGTTATAATAAAGAATGGTACACCAATTCCACCCTCAGCGTCAAACAAAGCAGTCTTGGCAACGATTACCAGTTTCTGCACGTCACTGCCCACGATCATCCCGGCTGGGATGAAGGACTCTTCAGCAAAGCCCTCTCCATACCCCAGTACAACTACCGTTTAGGCTATTATTTTAATGACAAACAAGACCTTGCAATAGAGATCAACTTCGATCATACCAAATACCTCATTGCAGACGGCCAATCGGTACACATGGTAGGCACCCAAAACAACACCCATGTTGACCAACAAGTTCCATTCTCACAAGCAAATGGCTTTTACTATTACTTAAATAACGGGGCCAATTTTTTACTATTCAACTTTGTAAAGAAATACCCCCTCTATAAAGCAAAGAACAATCACTTTAAACTGGATATTACCGGCAAAGCAGGCATAGGCCCTGTGATACCCCATGTTCAGAATAGTTTATTTGGTCAGATCAACAACCAGGGCTTCCAGTTCGGCGGCTGGAATACCGGCCTCGAAACCGCACTGCGCGCCACATTCATGCGTTATGGCTATATAGAATTTGCCCAGAAAGTAGACTATGCCCGTTATAGCAACCTCGTAGTTTATGAAGGCACCGCCAAACAAAACTTTGGCACCTACGAGCTCATACTCAGCATAGGTTTTATACTGCCAACCACCAAACACAACCCTATGTTCGAGAATGTTCTGTCCGGAGCCGATGAGAACAAAGAACCCGTAAAAGTTAAGCTCTAAAGCACTTTTACCAACTTCGCTGTCTTCAGCAAAACCATATTGCTGTCATATATACTAATCAGGTACAAGCCTTGCGCTAGTTGACTGATATCAATACTTTTCGCATTGTTCTGTGAAAGCAAAACCCTGCCATCTATACCCGACAAAACCACGTTAACTGGCACATCAGCCTTCACATTCAAAACAGCACTCGCAGGATTAGGATAAATTTGCACATCCCCACCTTTAGAGAGGCCGGGAGAATTCACAGCACTCGTATTCAGATTATTACTTACCGCAGTGTCAGCGCTTAAGCAAGCCCCGCTGCAATGCACCACCACCGAAATATTATCCGCATTGCTAATAGTGATGACATAAGTACTACCCGTTGCCCCGTTAATAGCAACACCATTATTATACCACTGATAAACAGGACTGCTACACCCGTTCGCAACAGCAGTAAAAGTATCAGACTGTCCTGCCACAATAACTATAGGAATAGAAGAAATACTAACTGTCGGTGTAACAAGCGGATTTATCACTACATTAATCGTATCCGCTTTAGACATACAGCCATTCAATACCGCCCTCACCATATACTTCCCGGAGTCAATAACTAAAGTATGTGCAATATCAGGATTCTGTAAAGAATCAATAAAACCATTCGGTCCCGACCATATATAACTCAATCCTGTTTGAGAATTGCTAACTGTAAACTTTAAACTATCACCCGCACATATCGGGCTGTTGCTGCTTGCCACAGGTTTTGCAGGTATCGTCCCCACCACCACATCCAGTGTATCCCTTACCTTACACCCGTTCTGAAAAGAATCTGTTATATAATATTTCCCTGAATCCGCTAAACTTACATTTATTAAATAAGGATTTTGCAAAATAGAATTCATCCCATTCGGCCTGCTCCAATAATAACTGACAACACTGCTGGCAGAGTCTCTCAGCCTTAATGTGTCTCCCACACATTGCGGAGCATTATAGCTGGCACTATGAAATGGAATACCATTGATAACAATATTCACCCCATCATCTTTCGATGTATCTACCGGGTGATCTGCAAAAATGCGGATACGGTAATGTGTACCTCCAGGTGTATTTACAGGAATCATGCAAAATATGCTTCCGGCATAGTTTGCAGTATCAATACCAATATTTATAGGGCTTGCAAAACTGCCGCTGCTGTCAGACAACTGCGCAGTAAAAACATTATTTCCTAAGAAAGTATCTACCGTAGTATAAACAAGATGAAAAGTATCCCCTGCACAAAAAAGAGTATCAGTAAAAGGTTGGCCAACAATTACTAGCGTATCCACTTTAAACTTGGCAAGAAAGGCATCATATCCCCCACCGGTTATGTTTTGAAATCCGTTTGCAGTAGCTATCTGGTTAGTACTCATTGTGCGGCCACATATATATATATTACCAGGCAGATCAGTTGCAATTCCATACCCTATATCTTCAGCACTTCCACCATAATAGCTCGCCCAAATCCTTTGCCCCGCATTGTTGAACTCTGCCACAAAAACATCATCTGCACCACCACCAAAACTAGTTTGATAACTCCCGCTTGTTGCTATATTTGTTGTACTGCTTGTCGCCCCAGTAAAATAAATATTCCCATATTTGTTACATACCAAACTTAATCCAACATCATTCCCAACTCCTCCATAATAAGTTGCCCACTGCAAAGAACCGGTGGCATTAAATTGGGCGAGAAATGCATCAGAACCACCTCCTAAACTACTTTGATAAGCTCCGCTTGTTGCTATTCCACTTGTGCTGCCTGCATCACCGGTTAAATACAGCATTCCGGATGTATCAAAAGTCAGCCCAAATCCCCCGTCACTACCACTGCCCCCATAATAAGTTGCCCAGCTCAAAGAACCTGAAGTATCAAATTTTGCCAGGTAAGCATCATTTCCTCCCGCATTGCTGTTTTGATAAGCGCCACTTGTTGCTATCCCAGCCGTACTACTAGTCATACCGCATATATATGGATTACCAAGCTTATCATTACCAGTCCTTCCAGGTGTTTCAGAACCGCTTCCTCCATAATAAGTAGCCCATAAAAGAGAACCTGAACTATTAAATTTTGCAAGAAAAGCATCCTCACCTCCACCGCCAAAAGTGTCTTGGTAAGCACCACTTGTTGCAATGCTGTCAGTGCTGCTGGTTTGTCCGGATATATAAATATCTCCCCCATAACAGCTTACAGAAGTAGCTTGATCTGCGTTACTTCCGCCATAATAGGTACCCCATGATAAAGCACCTGCAGTATTGAATTTTGCAAGAAACGCATCCCACCCACCACCGTTACTTGTATGATAAGTTCCGGATGTTGCAATCCCATTGGTACTTATCGTCCCTCCTGATATGTAAACATAACCGCTGCCATTATAAGTTATTCCCTCTCCGGCATCAACGCTGCTACCTCCGTAATAAGTAGCCCA
>CAIYVS010000525.1 GCA_903929655.1 uncultured Bacteroidota bacterium
GCCTATGTTATTTTACGGGACTTTATATAGGAATAGCTGCTTTTCTTTTTCATTTATTGTATTCCTCTTGATAACAAATACAAGTTTCGGAGGGATAATAAAAGGAAAAATAAGGGACGACAAAGGAATGTCCTTACCGTATGCAACCGTTTACATACAAGGTACCACCATAGGCACCAGTGCTAACACAGATGGCGAATACCAGGTTCAGCTTGAGCCCGGAACATATAAAGTGGTATGCCAGTTCATAGGCTATAAACAGAGTTCTTTTAATATCGCAATTACCGGTAACGAAATTGTGAATCACGATTTTGTTTTGGCAGACCAGAGCCTGAGCCTGAAGGAGGCTGTAATAAGCGCGTCGTCGGAAGATCCTGCATATCCAATAATCAGAAAGACCATAGCCAGGCGTAAATTTCATCTCGATCAAGTGAAATCTTTTCAGACGGGAATTTATTTAAAGGGGGTTATCCGTTCCCAAAATTTGCCAGATAAGTTTTTAGGCGAGAAAATTAAACTGGCAAAAATACCTGGTGTAGATTCTAATGGAAAAGGTGTTTTGTACCTGTGCGAGGAATATGCCGATTATTATTCTGATGATAACAAAGAGCGGACTGTAATACATTCTGTGCGTGAGAGTGGAAACCCAAATGGGTTTGGATTTGCGCGTTTTCCGTCGGTAGTTACTTTTTATGAAAACAATATCAATTTACTGGGCGGCAGCTCCAGGGGCTTTATATCGCCTGTAAGTGATTATGCGCTTAATTTTTATAAGTATAAACTGGAAGGAGAATTTGTTGAGAACGGGCAGACCATATATAAGATCAAAGTAAGCCCCAAAAGGCTGTATGAGCCGACTTTTTACGGAACGATATACATTGTTGATGAGGAGTGGGCAATACATACCATAGATATGTTCTTAACTAAAAAGTCTAATCTTGACTTTCTTGATACACTGGGCGTTCAGCAACTTTTCCTGCCCCTGAAAAAAGATACTTGGGTGGCCAAAAACCAGGTAATTTATTTTACACTTAATATACTCGGATTTGATGTGAATGGATCGATAGTAACTGTTTATAACAATCAAAAAGTAAATGAACCTATACCAGACACTATTTTTCACAAAGACATTATCAGTACTTACGATAAAACTGCAAATAAAAAAGATACATCCTATTGGGTTAATACGAGGCCCATACCATTGGAGAGTGATGAGAACAGGAATTATCGTATAAAGGATAGTGTAAGGATAGTAACCAGTAGCCCTGCATATATTGATTCGGTACGCATGGCTCATAATCTTACCAAAGCGACACAGCTTTTTTTAGGAAATACGACCTGGAGTTCTAAAAAATATAAGAATGTTTACACCATCAATCCAATCATGTTCAATCCCGGCGATTATAATGAGAACGGGATGTTTAATTATAATACGGTAGAAGGCTTAAATATTGCCCCCAAACTGGATTGGACACACAAAGTGGACACAGATAAAATCATAAATGGAGCTATTGCCATTAGGTATGGTTTTCATGACGTGCATTTTAATTCAATAGCCAAACTGGAATATACAAAGCGAGACAGAAGCTGGAGAGGGCGCCAATGGACATTGGGAGTGCAAGGTGGCAAATATGTTTTCCAGGATAATCCTGAAAATCCAATTGCCACCATATTCAATACCTTTTCAACACTATTCTGGCGCGAAAATGATATGAAAATATATGAGCGGTGGGAAGGCAGTGGATATTACAAGCGTGATTACGGGAATGGATTAAAATGGGATATAAAGCTTTCTTACCAGCAAAGGATACCATTAGAGAATACTACTAATTACAGTATGTTCCATCCCAATGCATTCAACTTCACAGATAACCTTCCTCCTCATCTTAAGTCCATAAGCGTATGGGAAAAAAATGATGCCGCGCTTGCATATTTCTCTCTTTCCTACAAACCCGGCTACCAATATATTAAGTACCCTGATTTTATTTCGGGTTTTAGCACATGGCCTGTTTTTGCATTAAGTTATGATAAGGGGGTACCCAATATTTTGAACAGTAAGGCAAATTTTGACAAATGGCGGTTTAGTGTACAGGATGATTTCAGGTTGAGGTTATTGGGCAGCTTGACATACAATATAGCAGTTGGAGGATTTTTGAACGATAAATACATATCAGTGCCTGACCTGATGCATCTATACGGAAACAGAGGTATCGGTTTTGCTTCAGCGTATATGCAGAGTTTCCAGTTTGCACAATATTATGATTGGAGTAATAGAGAAAAATTATATGGAGAAGCACACATTGAATATAATATGCTTGGCTTATTAAGTAATAAAATACCCTTGTTGCGCCAGGCACGTGATAACAACGAAAGATATGTAAGACATGACACCGCAGACGGTGGA
>CAIYVS010000526.1 GCA_903929655.1 uncultured Bacteroidota bacterium
CGTTGGACCGATATTCCTGTTTACATTGTCGTAAAACGCGCTAAGCATTAATTCACTCATGATTTTTTATTTTGCGCTGCAATATACAAAACACAATCGTATTCAACATTTGGGATTTACCGTTTTTTGTAAGTACTTTTCCGATTAATTACATTTTGAAGTAATGTTACTGAGACATATACCGTTTCTTAAAACCGTATTTATCTACTCTTTCACTGCTTTTGGAGGTCCGCAGGGGCACATTGGCATGATGATGAAAACCTTTGTACAGAAGCGGAAAGATGTTACAGAAGACGAATTGCTGGAGTTAAACGCATTTTGCCAGATGCTTCCCGGCCCCTCTTCTACCCAAACCGTTACCCTCATAGCCCTGAAACGCGGCGGCATTCCCCTGGCTCTCATTACATTATTATTATGGGTAATGCCTGCAGCTATTATCATGGGGGCATTTTCCTTCCTTGTCCATTATTTTGATACCCGCGACATCCAGACAAATTTATTTGCATACATACGCCCCATGTCTGTAGGCTTTGTTTGCTATGCTGCCGCTAAAATGATGCAGACCAGTATTACCCATTTTGCTACCTGGTGCATCATGGCTGGGGGCCTTATAGCCACACTTGCTATCAGGTCGCCCTGGGTATTCCCAGCAATCCTCGTATTATCAGGTACTATCAGCAATTTCAGTAATAAACGCATCCCCGACCCACTTGTGAAACCCAAGCCTATCAATTGGATCAACCTTTGGGTTTTCGCAGTCATATTTATTATTGCAGGTGTGCTCAGCTCGCTTGCCAATGCAGGCAAATGGGAGCACAAACTCGTATTCAACCTGTTTGAAAACTTTTATCGTTTCGGGAGCATTGTATTTGGCGGTGGACAGGCATTATTACCCATGATGCTTTACCAGTTCGTCAACATGCCTCACCATAATGGTCTTTTAGCCATAGTAAGGCCCCAGGATATGCTTACAGGCTACGGTATTGTCCAGGCAGTGCCCGGCCCGGTATTTTCTGTGTGTTCTTTTATAGGTGGAATGGCCCTGAGTAATTATGGCCCTTCATGGCAGGTATTAGGTTGCATTACCACCACCATCGCTGTTTTTTTACCCAGCACTTTACTATTGTTCTTTTTCTTTCCTATTTACGAAAATCTGAAACACCATGTAATTATCTTCCGTGCCCTGGAAGGTATCAATGCCGCAGTAGTGGGTATTATATGGGCATCCGGCCTGGTACTGTTTCAGTCAATACCTTTTGAATGGAGCAACCTGGTAGTGGTCATCATTACATTCTCCTTACTCTACCATACAAAAATACCCTCCCCTTTAATTGTGGTTGCCTGGTTGTTATTGGGCTGGTCTACGCACTAATCAGTTTCTTTTTCCAGGGTATTGATGTCTTTGATCAGTTTATCTACTTCCTCCATTCTTAAACCATCATAAAACCCCCTTATACGTCCATCCTTATCAACAAGAGAATAATGATTATCATGAATGAAATCTTTATCAATGCTAACGCCTGTAGTATCATCCTGTGCGCTTATCAGGTAGCTGTAACGCGCCATATCATATAACTGCTTCTTATCCCCTGTCAGGAACATCCATTGCTTGGCGTCGGCGTCATAACGCAGGCTGTATTCCTTCAGTGCCTGCACAGTGTCTCTTTTAGGGTCCACTGTATGAGATAAGATGAGCACATCACTTTTCCCCTTTATGGCTTCATATACTTTCGTAAGGTGCTCATTCATTTTGGGGCAAATACCCTTGCAGGTGCTGAAAAAATAAGAGACCACATAAATTTTCCCTTTTACATCCTTATTCGTGATGACCTTGCCATCCTGGTTAATAAAAGAAAAATCAGCAACCTTGTGCCCCGGATTGCCGTACGTTGGTAAGACCACTTTTGCCGAACGGGTTACCTTATAAAAATAACCCACAAAAATAGTGCTAAACACAATAAAAAAAGATACCAGGACTATCGTCGTGTTTTTGTTTTTCATACCACAACCCCTTAGGAGGCTAATTTAAAACCCTAAATCCCTAAAGGGACTTA
>CAIYVS010000527.1 GCA_903929655.1 uncultured Bacteroidota bacterium
AGACAACATGAAATTGAAGTTTAATAACGAAACTCTATTTGTTTGGTTGACGTGTGAAAATCAGGAATTGGCAACTCAATTAGTAAAAGAAAAACTTGATATAATATGCCAACAAATTGGATTTTAGGAATGTTAGTACTAACACATGTATAGTACCGAAAAAAGACCACTCAAAATGAGCGGTCTAGAACGTTTTATAAATGCCAATATATTTTTTACTTTTTCAATAATTCCTTTGCGGGTAGAACCCTCAACAACTGGGGCAACTAAAACGGGAAGGCTTGTGAAACTAAATCAGTAAATTGTTGCTCACGTTCCCATAATAATTGTTTTGCAGGTACAACTAGCACTTCTCCATTAGGGCCGCTTATCACAAGGCTTTCATTTTTCTCTGCGCTGGTTTCCAAAAGTTGCCGATGTGCCTTTCGAATGCCTGTAACTATTTTATTGTATAGTTCGATATTTTCTTCTTTCATCGGCATTGGTTTTACAAAAATAGTGGATAATGCAAACATTCCAACCTTGCATTAGCTAAGTGCATGTTCTCAGGGGATTTCTCCTCAGCTGAAAAAGCCTTTGTCGAAATGACGACTTTGCTGGGGCAATATTCCTTCATTTCGTGAGATTGCTTCGTACCTCGCAATGACGCGAGTAAACAAAAAAGACCGCTCCAAAATGAGCGGTCTTAAATATAATCAAGGACATTCCTTTAATCCTAAGAATCAAGGTCTATTCTTCTTCGTCAAACTGCAGTACATCGCGGCTGGCCATGAGGAGTTCAAATTCTTCTTTTGAACCTACTGCAAGGTCATCAAATTCGCGCATACCTGTACCGGCGGGTATGAGGTTACCTGTGATAACGTTCTCTTTCAAACCTAAGAGGTTATCAGATTTACCATTGATAGAAGCCTGTGACAATACCTTGGTTGTTTCCTGGAAGGAAGCTGCAGATATCCAGCTTTGCGTACCCAATGATGCTTTGGTGATACCAAGCAGCAATGGTGCGGAAGTAGCAGGGGCGGCATCGCGGTATTGCATCAGCTTTTTATCAGCACGACGCAGCAGGCTGTTCTCTTCGCGTATTTCGCGCAGGGTAACGATCTGGCCGGGGTGCATCTTGTCGGAGTCTCCCTGTTCCATAACCACTTTCTTGTCATAGATCCAGTCATTCTCTTCCATGAATTCAAACTTATCAGTAGTATCATCTTCGAGGAACTTAGTATCTCCCGGATCAACAATAGTTACTTTACGCATCATCTGGCGCACGATCACTTCAATGTGCTTGTCGTTGATCTTCACACCCTGTAAGCGGTAAACTTCCTGAATTTCATTTACAAGGTAACCTTGTACAGCGAAAGGCCCCTTGATAGAAAGGATATCGCCCGGAGTGGTAGCACCATCAGAAAGCGGAGCACCTGCTTTTACGAAGTCACCATCCTGCACCATGATATGGCGTGTCAACGGAACCAGGTATTTTTTAACAAGGCCTTCGCGAGATTCGATGATGATTTCACGGTTACCGCGTTTTACATTACCGAAACCAACCACACCATCAATTTCTGCAACTATTGCAGGATTGCTCGGGTTACGTGCTTCAAACAATTCAGTTACACGCGGCAGACCTCCCGTGATATCACGGCTACGACCCATCACACGTGGTATCTTCACCAGTACCTGCCCGTTATACACATTATCATCATTACTTACGATGATATGCGAACCTACCGGAAGGTTATACATTTTTTCCTCTTTACCTGCAGCTATTATAATGGCAGGTATCTTGGTCTTGTCTTTTGTATCAATAACCACTTTTTCACGGTGACCTGTCTGCTCATCAGCTTCTTCACGGAAAGTGATACCTTCAATTACATTCTCAAGGCGCACTTTACCTGTGATCTCAGAAACGATGATGGCATTGAACGGATCCCATGTGCAGATAACTTCTCCCTTCTTCACTTTCTGCCCGTTGGCAACCTTCAGGGTAGAGCCGTAAGGGATATTATTTGTGATCATGAGGCGGTCGTTGGCTACATCCACAATACGAACTTCACCTGTACGGCCAATAACTACGATCACATCGTCACCTTCATCATTCTTATACTTAGTAGTACGCAAACCATCAAACTGTATAGTGCCGTCGAAACGAGTCAGCAATTCAGATTCGATAGCTGAAGAACCCGCAACACCACCCACGTGGAAGGTACGCAGGGTTAGCTGTGTACCCGGCTCACCGATGGATTGTGCAGCGATGATACCTACTGCATCACCTCTCTGTGCCATGTAACCTGTTGCCAGGTTTTTGCCATAGCATTTAGCACATACACCACGGCGGCTTTCGCAGGTTAATACCGAACGTATTTCAACAATGTCAATTGCGCTGTCTTCAATACGCTTAGCGATATCTTCTGTTATTTCCTCGCCTGCATTTGCTATCAGTTCGTCTGTTAAGGGATCGAACATATTATGGAGGGAAGTGCGGCCTAATATACGATCGTATAAAGGCTCTACTATTTCTTCATTGTCTTTAAGTGCAGAAGTTGCAATACCACGGAGGGTGCCGCAATCTTCTTCATTAATAACCACATCCTGTGCCACGTCAACAAGACGGCGTGTCAGGTAACCCGCATCCGCCGTTTTAAGGGCTGTATCCGCAAGACCTTTACGCGCACCGTGCGTAGAGATGAAGTACTCCAATACGCTCAAACCATCTTTAAAGTTGGAGAGGATCGGATTTTCAATGATCTCAGAACCTGAGGAACCACTACGACGTGGTTTGGCCATCAGACCCCTTAATCCGGCAAGCTGTTTAACCTGTTGTTTAGAACCACGCGCACCGGAATCCAGCATCATATAAACAGAGTTGAAACCTTGTTTATCAGCCGCCATTTCACGGATCAGTGTTTCTGTAACACGTGTATCCACACGAGACCAAACGTCAATTACCTGGTTGTAACGCTCATTGTTTGTAATAAGACCCATGTTATAGTTATCCATGATCTCATCTACTTCTACGTGCGCAGCCTCAACCAATTGCTCTTTAACCAGTGGTATGGTAAGGTCTTTGATATTGAACGACAATCCACCACGGAAGGCCGTACGGAAACCTAATGTTTTAATATCATCCAGGAAGGCAACTGTTTTAGGGATGGTTGTGTTCTTCAATATCTGGCCAATGATCTCACGAAGTGATTTCTTGGTAAGCAATGCATTTACAAAACCATTCTCTTTAGGAACAAACTGGTTGAAGATAACACGGCCTACCGTAGTTTCTATCAGTTCGGTCTTCAGGTTACCTTCTTTATCACGAACGCTTGCTCTTACTTTTATCCACGCATGAAGATCGGCACGGCCTTCATTATTGGCAATGATAACTTCATCAGCGCTATAATAAGTGCGGCCTTCGCCTTTCACTAATTCTTCAGGTGTAGTTTTCTTACCCTTAGTGATATAATACAGACCAAGTACCATGTCCTGTGAAGGCAGGGTGATCGGTGTACCGTTCTGAGGGTTCAGGATGTTATGAGACGCCAGCATCAGCAACTGTGCTTCCAGCACGGCAGCATTGCTCAACGGTACGTGTACGGCCATCTGGTCACCATCGAAATCCGCATTGAACGCAGAACATACGAGTGGGTGAAGCTGTATCGCTTTACCTTCGATCAGTTTTGGCTGGAACGCCTGTATAGACAAACGGTGAAGCGTTGGGGCACGGTTTAATAATACAGGGTGTCCTTTCAGTACATTTTCCAGGATATCCCATACCACGGCTTCCTTGCGTTCCACTAATTTCTTAGCGCTCTTTACTGTTTTTACAATACCCCTTTCTATCAGCTTCCTGATAATAAATGGTTTGAAAAGCTCGGCAGCCATATCTTTTGGCAAACCGCACTCATGCAATTTCATTTCAGGGCCTACCACAATAACCGAACGACCGGAATAGTCAACACGTTTACCCAACAGGTTCTGGCGGAAACGTCCTTGTTTACCTTTCAGTACATCCGATAATGATTTCAGCGCGCGTCCGCCTTCTGCTTTTACAGCATTTGATTTACGGCTGTTATCGAAGAGGGAGTCAACGGCTTCCTGCAACATGCGTTTTTCATTACGCAATATCACTTCCGGAGCTTTGATCTCTATCAATCTTTTCAAACGGTTATTGCGGATGATAACGCGACGATACAGATCATTCAGATCTGATGAAGCGAAACGTCCGCCATCCAGTGGCACCAATGGGCGCAGCTCGGGTGGTATAACCGGTAAATATTGCATAACCGTCCACTCAAGGCGGTTTTCAACACGTGTATTCGCATCGCGGAAAGCTTCTACTACGCTGAGGCGTTTCAGGGCTTCCTGCTTGCGTTGTTGTGAAGTTTCGTTTGCAGCAGCATTACGCAGATCGTATGATAAGCTGTCCAGGTCTATGCGGCCCAACAGCATATGCACGGCTTCTGCACCCATCTTTGCGATGAACTTATTAGGATCTTCATCGGGGAGGTATTGATTCTCCTTTGGTAACTGATCCAATAATTCTAGGTACTCGTCTTCTGTAAGCAGTTGCTGATGCGTTTCTTCAGAATCTTTCAGATTAAGTTTCTGGCGAATCATGCCATCGGCTTCACCTGCCTGCACTACTACATAACGTTCGTAGTAAACGATGCTTTCCAGTTTCTTGGAGCTAACACCCAGCAGGTAACCTATTTTATTAGGCAAGCTTTTGAAGTACCATATATGTACAATAGGAACCACCAGTTTAATGTGGCCCATACGTTCACGACGCACTTTCTTTTCAGTTACTTCCACACCGCAACGATCGCACACGATACCCTTGTAACGTATACGCTTGTACTTACCGCAATAACATTCGTAATCCTTTACAGGGCCGAATATTTTCTCGCAAAACAAGCCATCACGTTCAGGTTTGTAAGTGCGATAGTTAATTGTTTCAGGCTTTAACACTTCTCCGTAAGAGCGGTCAAGAATTGCATCCGGTGATGCCAGACTGATTGTGATCTTGCCGAAACCCGCTTTTGGGCGGTTATCTTTTTTAATAGCCATATTATTATTAAAAGCGATTATTAAATACGTTAATTATTACAGTTTACTCAAATTTCAATTCCAGACCAAGACCGCGTAACTCATTCACCAATACATTGAATGATTCAGGGATACCCGGTTTAGGAATATTATCACCCTTAACTATCGCTTCGTACGTTTTCGCACGGCCTACAATATCATCCGATTTCAAGGTAAGTAATTCCTGCAGGATGTTAGCAGCACCATATGCCTCAAGCGCCCAAACCTCCATTTCACCAAAACGCTGACCACCGAACTGGGCTTTACCACCCAATGGCTGCTGCGTGATGAGACTGTAAGGCCCGATAGAACGTGCGTGCATTTTATCATCTACCATGTGATGGAGTTTAATGATATAGATGATACCCACGGTTGCTTTCTGGTGGAAACGCTCTCCTGTTTCACCATCATAGAGGTAAGTATGTCCAAAATCAGGTAAGCCTGCTTTTTCAATTTCGTTCTCTATTTCTTCAACAGTAGCACCATCAAAGATCGGAGTTGCAAAACGAACGCCCAGTTTTTCACCTGCCCATCCCAGGATGGTTTCGTAGATCTGCCCGAGGTTCATACGGGAAGGCACACCAAGCGGGTTCAGAACAATATCAACAGGAGTTCCATCTTCCAGGAAGGGCATATCTTCTTCGCGAACGATACGTGCAACAATACCCTTGTTACCGTGGCGACCCGCCATCTTATCACCCACTTTCAGTTTACGCTTGCTGGCAAGATAAACTTTAGCCAGTTTCAACACACCTGCAGGCAATTCATCACCAATGCTCAGGTTGAATTTTTCGCGTTTGTAACGGCCTAATTCTTCGTTGAACTTGATATTGTAGTTGTGTAATAACTGGTTGATCTGTGCATCCACTTCTTTATCACCTGTCCATCCCAAAGGATTAACGTTCTGATAATCGATAGAACCTAATGTTTTGGAATTGAACTTACCGCCTTTGCTTATCAGTAATTCACCGAAGTTATTAGTGATGCCGGCAGAACTCTTATCCTTAAGTAATATCAGCAGTTTCTCCAGCAACAGGGCCTGCAAGTCAGTAAGGTTCTTTTCGTGAATTTTCTCAATTTTTTCTAATTGACTCTTTTCACGCACTTTAGAATTCTTGTCTTTCTTGGCACGCTGGAACAGTTGCTTGGATATAACGATACCTTCTGTTCCGCTTGGTGCTTTCAAAGAAGCATCCTTAGCATCGCCGGCTTTATCGCCGAAGATAGCGCGAAGCAGTTTTTCTTCCGGTGTAGGATCAGTTTCTCCTTTTGGAGTGATCTTACCGATCAGGATATCACCTTCTCCTACTATAGCACCTACGCGAATGATACCATTTTCATCCAGGTCTTTGGTAGCTTCTTCTGATACGTTTGGTATATCAGGCGTCAGCTCTTCTTCACCCAGTTTGGTATCACGTACTTCCAGTTCATACTCATCAATGTGTACTGATGTAAACCAGTCGTCGCGAACCACTTTTTCGTTTATTACTATCGCATCCTCAAAGTTGTAGCCTTTCCATGGCATGAAAGCCACTTTCAGGTTACGTCCCAGTGCCAGTTCACCGTCCTGTGTTGCATAGCCTTCAGTAAGGAAGTCGCCTTCTTTTACTTTCATGCCTTTGCGAACGCATGGGCGCAGTGTGATGCTGGTGCTCTGGTTGGTTTTCTTATACTTGGTAAGTGAATAAATTCTCAGGTCATCTTCAAAAGACACGAGGCGGTCTTTTTCACTGCGGTCGTAACGAACATGAATTTCGTTTGCGTCCACATATTCCACTACCCCATTGCCTTCAGAATGTATCTGGATACGTGCATCGCGTGCAGCTTTTGCTTCCAGCCCTGTACCTACTATAGGCACTTGCGGACGGATAAGCGGAACTGCCTGGCGTTGCATGTTCGATCCCATCAGCGCACGGTTGGCATCATCATGCTCCAGGAATGGGATGAGTGATGCACTTAAACCAACGATTTGGTTAGGGGCAACATCCATGTATTCAACTTCTTCACGGTCCAGGATCGGGAAGTCACCTGTCTGACGTGATTTTATTTTTTCTTCAATAAAGTTTCCTTTATCATCCATCGGCACGTTGGCCTGCGCGATCTTGGCGAGGTCTTCTTCTTCAGCACTCAGGAACTGGTAATGTTTCAGGTCTACTTTACCATCTTTTACTTTACGGTAAGGCGTTTCAATAAAGCCCATCTCATTGATCTGTGCGTGAACGCAAAGTGTAGAGATCAGACCGATGTTTGGTCCTTCCGGAGTTTCGATGGTACACAGGCGGCCGTAGTGGCTGTAGTGAACGTCACGAACCTCGAAGCCTGCACGCTCACGGCTCAAACCACCAGGGCCTAATGCAGAGATACGACGTTTGTGCGTTATCTCAGACAATGGGTTGGTCTGATCGAGGAACTGTGATAATTGCGAGGTACCGAAGAATGAATTGATAACAGATGATAATGTACGTGCGTTGATCAGGTCGATCGGCGTGAATACTTCATTGTCACGAACGTTCATACGCTCGCGGATGGTACGTGCCATACGTGCAAGACCTACACCAAACTGTGCAAACAACTGCTCACCCACCGTGCGCACACGACGATTGCTCAGGTGATCGATATCATCTATTTCCGCTTTACCGTTAGTAAGACGAACCAGGTATTTAATGATAGATATGATATCTTCTTTGCTCAGTACTTTCGTATCCAGGTTGATATCAAGGTTCAGTTTGCGGTTAATTTTATAACGGCCCACTTCACCCAGATCATAACGTTTATCAGAGAAGAATAATTTTTCAATGATACCACGCGCTGTTTCATCATCCGGGGCATCAGAGCCACGCAGCTGACGATAGATATGCTGAACAGCTTCCAGTTCTGAGTTGGAAGTATCCTTGTTCAAAGTATTGTAGATGATAGAGAAATCACCGCTCACTTCTTCTTTCTGCAGGAAGATGGTTTTAATACCCATTTCCATGATCATAGCGGCATTGTCTTCGTCAAGAACTGAATCACGATCCAGGACAACTTCGTTACGCTCAATGGTTACCACTTCACCGGTGTCCTCATCCACAAAATCTTCAGTCCAGCTACGAAGCACACGGGCTGCCAAACGGCGACCTAAGTTTGCTTCAAGGTGTTTTTTATCCACCTTCACTTCATCAGCCATGCCGAAAAGCTCCAGTATGTCCTTATCTGTTTCATAACCAATAGCACGCAAGAGTGTTGTAACCGGGAATTTCTTCTTACGGTCGATATACGCATACATTACGTTATTGATATCGGTAGCAAACTCCATCCATGCACCTTTGAAAGGTATTACACGGGCGCTGTATATTTTTGTACCGTTGGGGTGAACACTCTGCCCGAAGAATACACCGGGTGAACGGTGTAACTGGGAAACCACCACACGCTCAGCACCGTTGATAACGAATGTACCACGTGGAGTCATGTATGGAATATTGCCGAGGAACACATCCTGTACAATAGTTTCAAAATCTACGTGTTCTTCATCATTACAGCTCAGGCGCAATTTGGCTTTCAGCGGAACTGAATAAGTCAAACCACGTTCCATACACTCGTCAATGGTGTAACGCGGAGGATCAATGAAATAATCCAGGAACTCCAACACGAAGATGTTACGTGTATCAGTGATGGGAAAGTTTTCCTTGAACACGCGGAAAAGCCCTTCATTGTTACGTCTGTCTGGTGTGGTTTCCAACTGGAAGAAATCCTTGAACGATTGAAGCTGAATGGCCAACAGGTCAGGCGTTGCTGCAACATCATGGATCTTGCCAAAATTGATGCGGCCTGATGCGGTCCTTTTTTGTGGTACTGCCATAGTATTTTAAAAACTCCTTTTACAAACAAAAAATCCCTGTTCCAAAAGGATAAGCCTTTTAGTACAGGTGTATCTGTATTAACAATAAATAATCAATAATAATTTGTGCACTTGCTAGCCGCCCAAAAATTGGACTGCAAATATACGCAGAGCTGCTTAATAAAGCAAAAAATATTCCAATTTTATAAAAACGACCATTTTATTTTAAAAAACAATACAAAATAAACAATTTTATCATGTAAAAATAACCTTGAAAATCAATAAAATCAATAAGAATTAATCATTATTAAATGTGTAAAAAAAATTGTATTTATTTTAACAAAGACAAAAAATACATAACAAATTATCAGTATTCAATTTATCAAAACCAAATTGCATAAACTAATGCGATGATATATTTATTACCTGTCAAAGCCACCAGGAATGTAATCGGCAATACCTGATTCTTAAATGTACATTATCTGCTTAATTGTTTTGCACTTTTTTTCCTATTTTACCCTCAAATATTTCATTCATCAAAAATGAAAAATCTCCTTACTTTTTTTCTTCTCACTTTGTTGCTCTGCACATTTTTTTATAGCTGTAATGCAGACCATGGCAATTATAGTTTTAGCTACAATGGCAAAACCTATGAGGTTGTAAAAGAGCGCAGAACATGGACGGAAGCTGCCGCATATGCCACAAAAAAGGGCGCACGCCTGGCAGAAATAAAAGATAGCGGAGAACAGAATATCATTTACTATGCTTTTGCACACGACGCAGATGTATCCCCCGATTATACACATGTAAAAGACGGGGGCGGTATTGGCTATTTCTGGATTGGCGCCACAGATAAAAACCATGAAGGTACCTGGATATGGGATGGAGCCAATACAGGCAAAGGACAGAACTTCTGGAAGGGGCAAGGTGCTAATGGCAAGGGAGACGGAACTGCAGTGAATAATGCCTATGTGAATTGGGGAGGCGCTTACACAAAAAAATATAATGAACCTGATAATTACGGAGGCAAGCAAAACGCAGCAGCCATTGGCTTAGCAGACTGGCCTATAGGACAGGGTAATTTAGGACACATGGGCGAATGGAATGATATAGACGAAAATAACCGCTTATACTTTGTTATAGAATATAACAATAAATAATGTATATTGGGGCTTTTAAAAGAAAAACAAATCTATTAACTTGCAGAACAAATAAGAACGTACATTATCGTGCAAAATAAAAAACTCATGAACAAACTAATCCTTTCTGTAATATTATTGATTAGCTTTTGTGCCGTATTTAGTGCCTGTACCAAAACAGACAGCAAAACGAGCCCTTCAGGACCAATGACAGCAGTATTTCATAAAACCGGAGGCCCTACGCTTAATTTTGTTGCCAGCCATATCGTGAACAACATTCGACCTAATTCAAATGTATTCGATACCAGTAAAAAAATCAAAGACAGCACTCTGAATATTGCCGGTTTTATTTACAAACCCCATACCACCCAGGACAGCAGTTTGCATATAGCGATCCGTATAAATAAATATAAAGCAGGTATGGGCAGTATTGCAATAGATGCTGGTGATACATTGGGATATGCTGAATTATTTGACACTTCTGGGTATCATTCTTATTCCGTATCAGGCTCCATCAATTTTACAGCCTCAACAGCTTATGGCGCTACAGGAACATTTAGTTTTACCTGCTTAGACAATACCACAGTTACGAGCGGATGGTTTATTGCCAACTGGAGAGATTAATTAATTATTACTATCATTTATAATGACTGGACATTTGCTCAAATGTCCAGTTTTTTTTAAAAAAAATTACCAGATGCACAATAAATAATCCGGATTTTACATTAAGTAAATAAGAAAATAAATTTTATGCTTTTTTTAGCTCTTTAAACGTTTTTGGCTTAATATTTGTGTACAATAAATAGGGTGAAATTCTGAGATGATTTAACCCACCTGATTACATATTTACGGTATTATAATTGGAACTTTAAATAAGGAATGTTTTATGTTGTATCGCCTACCTCTTAAACAACAGGAAAGTCCAAAATGGCTCACAGCTACCCTGGTTGCAATATATCTCTTTGTAACTGCTTTTTTATTCCTCGATAAGCCCCAGGACAATTCTGTTAGAACAGACATATCACACCTCAATGCTTATACCCAAAACCAAAGCATTAATACGCCTCTGAATTATTAATAAGCATTTACATTAGTAAAATCAAGCATTTCTGTAATTCGTATTTGCAACAGCTATTTGTCACTCTCGCTGCCAGCCATTAGTTTATTTATCTGTGCATTATATTTCTGGGCAAGATCATCCCTATGCAGTTGGTGGTATATATTAGACATTACATTCAGCATCTCAATATTATTCGGGTCCACTTTCATGTACGCGTTAAAATAATTGAGCGCACTGTCAACCTCGTTTCTTTGCAGGGCGTTAAACCCTTTCACATCGTCATAAGACGGTCTTTTAATAATGGCTGACAATGGACGGTCTCTTACAGTTGCTTTATATATAGTTCCGGCACTCAACCAGGTACCTGCCCTTATCTCATCGTCTGGTATAAGCGCAATATGAAATATGGCATAATCCCACTGCTTCTGGTCTCTTTGCGGAAACCTTACATAATCCAGTTGCACATTTTTTATATCACCTAAATATTGTTTCACAATATGAATAGCATTGCTCACTATCAAAATCGTATCGGTTGATTTATACTTAGGCAGTTCGTTCTTCCTGAACCAATCTGTGCACTGCTTGATGCTATTGTAATAATAGTCCATTTCGTAGTTTCCATAAGCGCCCTCTACCCCACCAGCAAAAGCATTATAGTAGGTGATGGTATTGGGAAATGTGCTGACGATAAAATAGGCAGGCTCCAGCATCAGCAAGCCTGCTATGGCCATACCGTATTTCATATTTCTCTTTGCCAGGAACTCTGAGAACAAGTACCAGCCACCTGCTGACATAACTGCCAATGAAGGGAAAATAAACAATACATGCCTCCATGCATGATACACATTGGCCTTGGTATAAATAACGTAGGCCAATGGGAAAAGCCCGGTAAACAGAACGAAATAAATGATGGCTGCATTTTTATTTTTTCTCAATCCTAAAATAAAAAGGGCAATTAAAACAAGGCCAATAAGAAAAACATAGGCATTGGTGATGATAAAATTCTTTACCAGGTAATTGGCGGGCAACTCATCGGATGGCACTTTGGTTCCTTCAAATAATTGAGCAAGACTTACCTTGAAATTGCTCATCTCATGTAGTGCAGTCAGAGGATTACCAATCGGGTCCTTTTGTCCGAAAGGCCAGAAAAGGCTGCCCATCAGGTAGCCTGCAATAGCTATAATTAGTATGGGTTTTATCCATGCTTTCAGCTCGGGCTGCTCTTTCTGAAATACTTTTTTGAAAAAATATACGCTCGCTGCAAAAACAAACAGGTAAGGTATCAAGAGTATGCCACCCACCCTGATATTGATAGTAAAACCTATGGCTAATATGGCCCAGACATAATGCTTAATGGCAGGCTTCGGGAAATGATCGAACAATACTATGAAACAATAAATAGCGGCAATATATGCAGCTGCAAAAGGAATATCCTTAGGATTGTTCATGGCATGGCCCAGGAAGAAGGGGGCAAGGAACATGAGCCAGATACATAATACACCTGCTTGTTTGCTAAAAGCCCTTACAGATATCCTGGCTGCAAAAAAGATGGCCACAAACCCGGCCCATGCATTTAATATATGCCTGGTAGTATATTCAGCCAGGGGAGATATTTTATTTACAACAGCACAGATCAGGTCGAAGAAGCCGCCATAATACTGTATATTATTGTCGCGGTTATATTCTTTGGGCATATTGAACACCATAGTATCATGACCGAAAGAAAGCAAGTATTTCAGGATCGCTTTCCCGTATTCATTCATATCTACCTCATCGCCCGATATACCATAGGAGAAACTCATGATGGTCATCAGCACAAAAACTACAATGAGGCTGATTACAAAAGCATTTTGCCATACCTGTTTTTCGCTCACTATAAAATCAGCTTTTACCAGTACCTCTTTTGCTTTATTTACATCATTTGCCTGCTGCTGCGCATTTGTATTCTGACTATATAATTTGGATATCTTCTTTGCCATAAAACTGCAATGATTATTTAAAACGGCATTTTACTTGCTTGTCTTAATTGTCCGAATAATTTAAACCCATGCTTTACAAAAGAAAATGTTTTTACACTGGCCGAGCCTCCGCTTCTATCCCTGAAATGGATATTTACCCATTTTATTTTTTCCTGTTTATTCGTCAAAACAGAAACGTAAATGTTTGCGAGGTGAAAATCGGGGGCCACTTTGTAAGCAATGTTTTTCATCAAACTGGCATGTATCAACCTGTAAGGCACATTTGCATCCCATATCCACTGCCCGGTAGCAACAAAAGTAAACAAAGTGACAAATTTTGAAATGATCATTCTCTTAAAGCCATCGTCACGGGTCTTTCTTCTGCCATAAATGGCCTTATGGTCTTTAGCCAGTGATACAAATTGTGGAAAAAAGCGAGGATCACATTGCCCGTCAGAATCTATCTGGAATATCCAATCCGCCCCTTGCTCCAGGGCAAGTTTGTAACCTGTTATGCAGCTTTGGCCATGCCCGGTATTAGGTTTATCAATGAGCTTTATTTGGGGATATTTGGACTCATATTTTTTTAAGAGGTTTAGTGTATTGTCTTTAGAGCCATCATTAAGAATACAAAAAGTAAAATCAACTTTGCTCTCTGTCAAAGCCTTATGCCATTCATCTATAACATTCGAAATGGATTCTTCCTCATTATATACAGGCATTATTACCCATAGCTTATTTATGTTCATAACGTTCCTTAATAAGGTTGAAAGTGTTTAGTGCCCGTTCCAGCACTTCGTCTGTATTAAAGTACTTGTATTCTGCCAGGCGGCCGCAGAAATAAACGTTATTTTCTTTGGTTTCGGTATCTGCCAGCAATTTATATTCATCATACAATTGCTTGTTAACATCCCTGGGTATAGGATAATAAGGGTCTCCCTCCGCCCTGGGGTATTCGTAGGATATTACGGTGTATGGGTGCTTTTGTTGCGTAACATGTTTTATCTCTACCGTGCGGGTATAATC
Source organism: uncultured Bacteroidota bacterium (assembly GCA_903929655.1). Taxonomy (GTDB): domain Bacteria; phylum Bacteroidota; class Bacteroidia; order Chitinophagales; family Chitinophagaceae; genus JABDGU01. The sequence goes on from CAIYVS010000527.1 coordinate 14,074, forward strand.
AAAATCGTTTGAATAATTGATCTGCACACAAGGCTGGGCAAATTCAAGGGCCTCTTCTTTAAATTCGAAATGCAGCGAACGCCAGGGCAGACGGCCCAATTTATAATCAAAATACTCATCTACCGGGCCGGTATAAATAGTTAACACCTCGGGTTTTATCTGCTGTCTTATTTCTTTATAGTCTAGTCCCAGTCTTAATTCTATATTGGGATTATCTATCATTTTACGAAACATTTCGGTAAACCCATCTGCTGGCGTTACCTGGTATTTATGGTCCACATACCTTTCATCGGTGTTCAGGCGCACCGGTATCCTGCCACAAACAGAAGGCGCCAGGTCGCGGGGGTGTATGCCCCATTGCTTCAAAGTATATCCCAGGTAAAAGGCTTCGTACAATTCCCTGCCCACGCGTGATAATACAAACTCTTCTGAATTTGCAGGATTGGCAATTTTTTCTCTTTTGGATTCAAGCAGGGCTTCAGCTTCCTCGGCAGTAAGATCGGGTTTCTTAAAAAATTGTCTTAATGTAAGCAGGTTGATGGGAAAGGGAAACAACTCTCCGTTTGTAGCACTTTTAACTATATAATTACCGGGTATCCATTTGGCGAACGGCAGCTTCCTGGGAGTCCAATGAATTCAAGGTCTGCCAAGGCCTATACCTGCGCGAGTCAATTGGAAGTTTCACGGAAGTGACCCAAGTCACATGCGGTCTACTCTCTTTGAGTCAGAATTAGCCCATCAATGCCCCCCCAACAATGAGCAGGTCCCCATGAAGAACAGAATCATAGGATTCGGCGAGCAAATCGTAGGCTACCCCATCAATGTCTTAAATGAACGCGCGGTCCGTGCGTCTGCCGGCATTCTCTTGGTAGGAGCC
>CAIYVS010000528.1 GCA_903929655.1 uncultured Bacteroidota bacterium
GCTATATGCCCATTCGTTTAGTGATGGGGGTTTCGGTGTATTCTATTGGTATCGCCCCAGTTAATAGTATTGGTTTGCCTGCGCATATAGGCTTTCCAGCTATCAGAGCCACTTTCGCGTCCTCCGCCTGTTTCTTTTTCGCCGCCAAATGCTCCGCCGATCTCCGCGCCGCTGGTGCCTATGTTAACATTAGCTATACCGCAATCGCTGCCCATAGCAGAAAGGTATTGTTCAGCCTCGCGCATATTCAAAGTCATAATAGCAGATGATAAACCCTGTGGTACATTATTCTGCATAGCAATAGCCTCATCCAGTTTTTTATATTTCATAATGTAAAGGATGGGGGCAAATGTTTCATGCTGCACAATAGGCCATTCATTTTGCACTTCATACACGCATGGCTTTACATAGCAGCCACTTTCATAGTTTTTGCCAGCCAATACTCCCGGCGCCACCACTTGTTTGCCACCGGCTTTTTTAATTTCTTTTATAGTGTCCATGTAATTATTCACTGCATCAGTATCTATCAATGGTCCTACATGGTTCTTTTCATCCAGCGGATCACCGATGCTTAATTGTTTATAGGCAGCCACCAGTTTCTTTTTCAGTGCATCATATACTTTCTCATGAATGATAAGCCTGCGTGTGGTGGTGCAGCGTTGTCCTGCAGTGCCAACAGCTCCAAACACTGCTGCACGTAAGGCAATATTCAAGTCTGCATGCTCTGTAACAATGATGGCATTATTACCTCCCAGTTCCAATAAGGACTTTCCTAAACGGCTGGCAACTGCACTCGCCAGTGCCCTGCCCATGCGTGTAGAACCTGTTGCAGACACCAATGGAATTCGTGTATCATTGCTCATCCATTCTCCTGTTTCACGTCCGCCAACAACAAGCCCGCAAACACCTTCGGGCACATTATTTGCCTTAAATACTTCTGATATGATATTCTGGCAGGCAATGGCTGACAATGGTGTTTTTTCCGAAGGTTTCCAGACACAGGTATTGCCACATATCCATGCTATCATACTGTTCCAGCTCCATACAGCAACGGGGAAATTAAATGCGCTGATGATACCAACCACTCCCAATGGGTGCCACTGTTCATACATTCTGTGCAGAGGCCTTTCGCTATGCATGGTGAGACCATATAGCTGGCGGCTCATGCCTACAGCAAGGTCGCATATATCTATCATCTCCTGCACCTCTCCATAACCTTCCTGCAGGCTCTTGCCCATTTCATAAGATACCAGTTTTCCTAATGGCTCTTTATATTTGCGTAAGGCTTCGCCCACCTGTCTTACCACTTCGCCACGTTTAGGAGCTGGCCATGTGCGCCATTCTTTAAAAGCTTCTTCAGCTTTTGTTATAACGGCATCGTAAGTTTTACGGTTCACAGATTTAACCCAGGCTATTTCTTTTCCATCCACAGGAGAAAAAGATTTAATAGGGTCTCCACCTGCTTTCAACCATTTAGTACCTGTTGAAGCGCCTTCATTTACTTTATTTATTCCCAGTTTGTCCAGGATACTATCCATTTTCATATTGTCAGAAAATTAGATTGCGAAATTAGGTTTTATTGTGGTTATAATATTTATAAAGCTATTTTAAAATACAAACGGGCTCTCAAAATCCCCCAATCCCACAAACGATAAATCCCTATCCGAGACAATAGGATTCTCCACCCCCCAATCAAAACCAATACTATTATATAAGACGCCCGTATCTGTCTCCTTGTTATACTCTGATGATACAAGATAATAAGTAATGGCGCCTTCAGTCAGTGATTTAAAACCATGCGCAAAACCTTCGGGTATATAATAAGCCTTATGGTTTTGCTCTGATAATTCGTGCGAAAAATATTGTCCGTAAGTGGGGGAGCCTTGGCGCAGGTCCACGATCACATCCAGTATGGCGCCGTAAGGACAAAAAACAATTTTGGAATGTTGGTGCGGCGGTAATTGGAAATGCATACCCCTGATGACATCTTTCCTGGAAGAAGAAAAATAGCTCTCCTTTAATGTGAAATGAATGCCTGCTTGTTGAAGGGTAGTATCATGAAAGGTCTTTACAAAAGTGCCTCTTGCATCTTGTGAGGATGGTAAGGTGAGTAAGTAAGCACCTTTTAATGGTATGGCTTGGATTTCCTTCATCCTGTTATTTTCCCAAAATAGTTTTCTATCTGTACCATACATTTTTCATTCGCACTATGTTCTTTGTCTGCATACCAGTCCGCTGTCCACCTGATAGCTGTTTTAGCGTCTAATATAGGCTCCCACTTCAGGAGTTGCTGAGCCCTGCTGCTGTCAAGCAACAACAGTTTAGCTTCATGAACGGCTCCTTCCAATGACGAATCCTGGTAGCTGCCACCTTTAAAACTCTCTAAAAATATCTTTGTCAGCTCTTCAACTGTCAGCATATCATCAGCCCTTGGCCCGAAATTGAAGGCGGTACTATACACTACCGGGTCTTCACTCATTTTTGCCGCAAGCAGTAAATATGCACCCAAGGGCTCCAGTACATGCTGCCAGGGCCTGATAGATCTCGGGTTGCGCAAACCTACAGGTTCATTAAACTCCAGGGATCTGTATATATCGGGAATAATTCGGTCGTCCGCATAATCCCCTCCGCCAATGACATTTCCGGCACGTACAGAGGCCACAGCTTTCTCGTGGCTGGTATAACGGTCCGGGTTAAAAAAAGACCTGCGATAAGATTCTATCACTATTTCTGCTGCAGCTTTGCTGGCAGAGTAGGGGTCGTAACCACCCAGCTTGTCATCTTCTTTAAACGGGGTTCCTCTTTCGGGGTTCTCATATACTTTGTCGGTGGTTATCATTACTGCAACACAGGGATGTTTCATCCCCCGCAAGGCATCCAGCACATGCGCTGTACATTGCGTATTCACCATGAAAGTTTCGAGAGGTATATCATAACTGCGGCGCACTAAAGCCTGTGCAGCCAGATGAAAGATATAATGAGGCTCGAAGCGGATGATCTCACCATGCAATGCATTAATGTCCTGCATATCTGCAAACACCGATTCAAAGCAAAGTTTGTCTCCCTCTATTTGATTATAGAGGTCATTATCTTTTTCGGGAGCCAGTGCAAAACCCTTTACATCAGCTCCCAGCCATTGTAGTATTTGTATGAGCCAGGAACCTTTAAAGCCCGTATGCCCTGTAACAAATACCCTTTTGTCGTTAAATACCGAATGCAGGTAGGCTGCATTTACCACTTTTTCCATAAAGGTTCGGTTTGCCACAGTGATTCTAATTCTTCTTTATCTCTTAAAGTATCCATGCATTTCCAGAAATTATGATGCCTGTATGCAGTTATCTGTTTATCACGGGCAAGATCATCCATTGGATTGCGTTCCCACATGATCTCATCTGCATTGTCGGGCAGATATTGGGCTATACCCGGTTCTATCACAAAAAAACCACCATTTATCCAGGTGCCCGAGTCTGCGGGTTTTTCTTCAAAACTATCTATGGTCCCGTTCTCTTCCATTTTTATAACACCAAAACGGCTGGTAGCCTGTATGGCCGTCATAGTGCAAATTTTACCGCTCTTCTTATGAAAATCTATAAGTTCGTTGATATTCACATCGGCTACACCATCTCCATAGGTAAGCATAAAAGCTTCATTCCCTATATAAGGTAAAACCCTTTTCAAGCGCCCTGCTGTCATGGTGTCTTGTCCAGTGTCGATCAATGATATTTTAAATGGCTCTGCATAATTATTATGTACCTGCAGCGAATTGCTCGAAAGGTCAACCGTTATATCGGCATTGTGCAAAAAATAATTTGCAAAATATTCCTTTATCATCCAGCCCTTATAACCTAAGCAAATAATGAATTCAGTATGCCCGTAAGCGGCATATATTTTCATGATATGCCATAATATAGGCTTACCACCTATCTCAATCATGGGTTTTGGACGCAGGGACGATTCTTCAGATATTCGTGTACCTCGTCCGCCTGCAAATATAACTACCTTCATCAGGGACCAGTTTTTTTATTGGTTCAACAAAAATAGCAGAACTGTTCATTATTAAACTAATAATGCCCATTATTACCTTGTTTTAATATAATATTTAGAATACTCTCTTGGAATTGTGTGCGCAAGGCTATATTATATGGCGGTATTAACATCGTTGATGAAATGCAGTATTTGCTATAATAATTTCATATATACCCTTATTAAATAAATAAAATTGACTAAAATTTAACTTTTTTTTAGTAGTTTTAATGTCCCGCCATGTAATTATATTGTTTATGCTGACAATATTTATTTAGGATGAGAAATTTTATATAAGGTTTTATATTAATTACCATATTCAAAAATCACGATGTGTATGAAGCATATTTTTTTGATTGATGACGACATTATTTTTAATCAAATGCATTCCGGGCATTTTGAAAAAGGAAATTTTGCAGAAAAAGTGAGCGTTTTTGCAGATTCCAGTCTTGCATTCGAAGAGCTGAAGCTCTTATTAGATTCAGAATCACAAAATCTTCCGGATGTCATTTTTCTGGACATTAATATGCCGGTTACAGATGGTTGGAA
>CAIYVS010000529.1 GCA_903929655.1 uncultured Bacteroidota bacterium
CTGCGTTCTTTGTATAAATTCCTGAACCAGGGATCGCGCAAAGTTTTGATGAAACGTATAGCCTCGCCTGTGCTTTTCATTTCGGGCCCGAGTTCTTTATTTACGTTCGGGAATTTATTGAAACTGAAAACAGGTTCTTTTACTGCGTAGCCTTCCAGTTGCTTTTTAATGGTAAAATCTTTCAGCATGTTCTCGCCCAGCATTACTTTGGTAGCAATATTAAGGTAGGGAACCTGGTATGCTTTTGCAATAAAGGGTGTGGTGCGGCTGGCACGTGGGTTGGCTTCTATCACAAACACTTTCCCGTCTTTAATTGCGAACTGTATGTTGATAAGCCCCCTGATATTGAGTTTGAGTGCGATCTTTTTTGCTATGTCTACCATTTCGTCCACTTCCAATTGGCCGAGGTTGAAATTGGGGAGTACGGCGTGGCTGTCGCCGCTATGTATGCCTGCGGGTTCTATATGCTCCATGATGCCCATGATGTGTACGTCTTCACCATCGCATATAGCATCTATTTCGGCTTCCTGGCAGCGGTCGAGGAAGTGGTCTATTAGAATTTTATTTCCGGGTAAATGTTTTAGTAAACTTACAACACTTTTTTCCAGTTCATCGTCATTAATAACGATGCGCATTCTTTGTCCGCCAAGCACATAGGATGGGCGTACCAGTACGGGGTAACCTACTTCTTTGGCCACCTCGATAGCATCATCTGTTGAATAAGCTGTGCCATAATTAGGATAAGGAATACCTAGTTCTTTGAGCATATCGCTGAAGCGTCCGCGGTCTTCTGCTATGTCCATGCTATCGAACGAGGTACCAATTATTTTTATTCCTTTTTCGTGCAGGCGTTTTGCCAGTTTCAGGGCAGTTTGTCCGCCAAGCTGCACGATCACTCCATAAGGTTGTTCGTGCTCTATTATTTCCCAAAGATGTTCCCAGTAAACAGGCTCGAAGTATAATTTATCGGCCATATCAAAATCGGTAGAAACCGTTTCGGGGTTGCAGTTCACCATGATGGATTCATAACCTGCTTCTTTTACTGCCAGCAGACCGTGTGTGCAGCAGTAATCGAATTCTATACCCTGCCCTATACGGTTAGGGCCTGAGCCAAGCACTATTATTTTTTTCTTTTCAGAAAGCATGCTTTCGTTGAAAACGAGGTCGCCTTTTGTGTCTTTGGAATAAGATGAGGGTTCGAATGTGCTGTAGTAATAAGGTGTTTTAGCTTCAAACTCGGCACTGCAGGTATCTACCATTTTGAATACGCGGCGTATGCCCAGATTTTTTCTATGCTCATAAACTTCTTCTTCGGTGCAATCGTTTATGAGGTCTGCTATCTGCTGATCGCTGAAGCCCATTTGTTTGGCTTCGCTGAGCAACTGGAATGGAAGTTTTTCCAGGTGTTTATATTTGCGTATTTCGTTCTCTTTATTTACTATGTCTTGTATCTGGTAGAGGAACCAACGGTCTATCTGCGTGAGTTCGCGTATTGTTTTTATGGATATGCCTGCTGCTATAGCTTCTTTGATGCGGAAAACACGATCCCACTGAGGGCGTTTCAGTTGTTCCAACAGCTCTTCGGGTTTCATCCTGCTGGTGCTGAGGAAGGAAAGGCCTGTGGCGTTATTTTCGAGGCTCTGGCAGGCTTTCTGCAGGGCTTCGGGAAAGGTGCGGCCGATGGCCATTACTTCGCCTACGGATTTCATCTGGAGACCCAGGGTATCGTCTGCGCCTTTGAATTTGTCAAAGTTCCAGCGGGGCATTTTTACTATTACATAGTCCAGCGCGGGCTCGAAATAGGCTGAGGTGGTTTGGGTGATCTGGTTCTTCAATTCGTCGAGTGCATAGCCTATGGCAAGCTTGGCAGCTATCTTGGCTATTGGATAACCTGTAGCTTTTGATGCGAGGGCTGATGAACGGCTTACGCGCGGATTTATTTCTATGGCAATTATTTCTTCATTTACGGGGTTGAGCGCGAACTGCACATTGCAGCCTCCTGCAAAATTGCCGAGGTCTCGCATCATTCTTATAGCGGTGTCGCGCATCAGCTGAAAAGCAGTGTCGCTTAGTGTCATTGCCGGGGCCACAGTAATGCTGTCTCCGGTATGGATGCCCATTGGGTCAAAATTCTCAACGGTGCATATTATGACTACGTTGTCATTTTTATCGCGCAGGAGTTCCAGCTCAAATTCTTTCCAGCCAAGCACTGCTTTTTCAACCAGCACTTCATGTATGGGCGATGCGGACAAGCCGCGTTCCAAGGCCAGTTCCAGTTCTTCCTTATACATTACAAAGCCACCGCCGGTGCCGCCTAAGGTGTAGGAAGGGCGAATAACGAGGGGCAGGCCAATTTCCTGTGCAAATTCCTTACCCTCCAGCATAGAATTAGCTGTCCTGGCTGGGGCTACGGGTATGCCCATTTCTATCATCCATTGGCGGAACAGTTCGCGGTCTTCTGCTTTGTCTATTGCTTTGATGTCCACACCAATCAGGCGTACATTAAACCTATCCCAGATACCCAGTTCATCGGCTTCTTTTGCCAGGTTGAGGGCGGTTTGTCCGCCCATTGTGGGCAGTACAGCATCTATATCATTTTCTTCCAGTATCTGCTCTATGCTTTCTACTGTAAGTGGCAGGAGGTAAACTTTATCGGCCACGATGGGGTCGGTCATGATGGTGGCAGGATTGGAATTGATGAGAATCACCTTGATCCCTTCTTCCCTTAAGCTCCTGGCTGCCTGAGAACCTGAATAATCGAACTCACAAGCCTGGCCTATAATAATGGGCCCAGAACCTATGATAAGTACACTTTTAATGGAGTGATCTTGTGGCATCTATTATAAAAATCGAAAAATGAAAAAAAACAAATTACAAGTGGTGCGGGACGATGAGCTGATACAAAAATCGGGCTCAACGCCCGAGGCGCAAAACTAATGGATTTTTTGGTGAAAAAATGAATTGGTTTTAAACAATTAACAGTGCCATTTTTGTGTCTATAAAAGAGGGTGGATAAAAATGGCTTTGGCTGGGGGCAAAAGGCGAAAAAGGAGACACCTGATGGTACAATTGCTAATTTTTTTATTAACCAGAATAACTAAAAAAAACAAGACTAACATATTCCATCAGGGAAGAATAAAATAAGATGCTGAATCTGTGTTCGCTAGGACAAAAAAGCAAAACCCGCCAAGGACAAAAAAACAGAATCCAAAGCACCATCAAACAGAGATAAAAAAATAAATATATCTAATTAGAAGATATAACAACGCTTTACAGTTTACTATATCTGAAGAAATACCTCAAAAAAGTGAAAAATAGCCCGAAATAGAACGTAATTTTCACAAATTGCCATTACTTTCGCACTAAATTGCCACTTAATGAGCTTCATGGGGTTTTTTAAATTTTTGACGCAGGAGATAGCCATTGACCTGGGTACTGCCAATACATTAATAATACATAACGACCAGGTTGTGGTGGATGAGCCGTCGATTGTGGCGATAGACCGACAGACCAATAAGATAGTGGCGGTGGGTAAGAAGGCCATGATGATGCATGAAAAAACCCATGAGAACCTGAAAACCATCCGGCCTTTACGTGATGGTGTGATCGCGGATTTTAATGCGGCTGAGGGTATGCTGAGGGAAATGATCAAACTGGTTTATCCTAAAAAGCCTTTATTTCCTCCAAGCTGGAGGATGGTTATATGTATTCCATCGAGTATTACTGAAGTAGAGAAACGTGCGGTACGAGATTCTGCAGAACAGGCAGGTGCCAAGGAGGTGTATATGATACATGAACCTATGGCTGCCGCACTTGGTATAGGTATAGATGTGGAAGAGCCTACGGGTAATATGATCATTGATATTGGTGGTGGTACTACCGGTATTTCTGTTATTGCACTGGCAGGTATTGTATGCGATCAGTCTATACGCATTGCAGGTGATGAGTTTACAGGTGATATAATGGAAGCTATGCGCCGTTATCATAGTTTGATGATAGGAGAGCGTACTGCGGAACAAATAAAAATTCATGTGGGTTCTGCATTAAAAGATCTGGACAACCCGCCTGATGATATAGCTGTGAACGGAAGAGACCTTGTAACAGGTATTCCAAAACAGATCATGGTGTCTTACCAGGAAGTAGCTGAGGCACTGGATAAATCTATTTTTAAAATAGAAGAAGCCATTCTGAAAGCACTGGAAAGCACACCACCTGAACTGGCTGCCGATATTTACCGTCGTGGCCTGTATCTCACTGGTGGCGGGGCTTTACTGCGCGGACTGGACAAACGTATATCGCATAAAATAAAGTTGCCGGTACATGTTGCTGATGATCCGTTGAGGGCCGTGGTTCGTGGCACCGGTATGGCGCTGAAGAATATTTCCAAGATGCCATTCCTCATGAAATAATTTTTAAAGGCCCCCATATAGACAGTGCGCACGTTTATTCTGTTTATACGCCGTTTTTTCAATCTCATATTATTTCTTGCATTGGAAATAGTGTGCATCATGTTAATTGCCCGGACCAGGACCTTGCAGGGTACTGATATTGTAAGTTCCGCAAACACGGTATCTGGCCTCATGTACCAAAAGCAAAATGATGTTGTCAATTATTTTGGTTTGCGTAAAATGAATGACAGTCTTATTAATGAGAATGCGCATTTAAGGGCTATGCTTTCTGTCTCGCACTCTTATGATACGCTGAAGGATATTATTGTTCGCAAGGCTATTGACAAAACAGATTCTACTCATGTTGTGCATTATGCTGAATATGTTTACCGTACTGCAAGGGTCATCAATAATTCTATATCAGCTGCCAATAATTATATCACTATCAATCGTGGTTATGATGAGGGTATAAGTAAAAATATGGCGGTTATATCCGGTTCCGGAATTGTGGGCCGTATAGTGCATGTGTCTGCTCATTTTGCGAGTATATTATCTGTGCTCAGTGTTAAGCAGCAGGTGAGTGCAAGATTAAAAGACGGCACGATAGGTTACATTACATGGGATGGTGAAAGGCCGGACGTGATGATAATGAAAGATGTGCCGCAACAAATAAAAGTAAAGACGGGGGATTCTGTTTATTCTACCTCTTATTCATTCTTCCCGCCTGAAATTATGATAGGAACTGTTTTCAAAACAGAAACTATCAGGAAAAATAATCTGCAGTTATTATATCTTAAACCGTCTACAAATTTCCGCGATCTTCAGTATGTTTATGTAGTGGAAAATAAGTTGGACCCGGAAAGAAAACAATTGGAGGATTCAGTAAAAACGAGGCCATGAACTTGTACGTAAAGAATTTTTTAAAATTCGCTCTTATTGTTCTGCTGCAGGTATTGATCCTTAATAAGATCGTACTTCGCTGGTGGCCTGAGCCGTCCGGCTTTCCATTATTTATACCCTATATCTACCCACTGTACATTTTATTATTGCCTTTTGAAACACCGGTTTGGGCCCTTGTTATAATAGGCTTTATCCTTGGGATAACTGTAGACAGTTTTGAAAATACCGCCGGTATTCATGCATTTGCAACCGTTTTTATTGCCTACCTGCGCACGAATGTTTTAAATGCCTTAATGCCACGCAATCTATCTGACTATGCAAATCAGTCACCGTCTATAAAAAATATGGGTTGGATGCCTTTCCTCGTTTACAGCTCTTTTTTAATTCTTCTGCACCATATTCTTTTCTTCAGTATTGAGCTTTGGAGTTTTTCAAATATAGGATACCTCTTTCTGAAGATATTAGCATCGGCGCTTACCTCCATGCTTTTTATCATAGTGTATCTCCTGTTGTTTACGAAGCAAAGTAGTACCCGTTCATAAAATACCCCGGCAATATTAAAGACGAAAATAATTAAGCAGGGAAATTTACTGCTTACGCATTCTCATTGTGCAGGAAGCGCCACCTGCACCCGAAGTAGTATAGGTTAAAGTGATAATTGTAGAGTCCGGCCATATTCTTAAGCTCCCTGTTCCGGAAATGCTTGAAGTTGCTGAATGTGCTATATGAATTGCAGCCGTGCTATCTGCTTTGGTACTGTCAACAGTGGCAACTATAGTTGTTGTTGTTGCACCGCCAAAATCGGATATATCAACTGTGTAACCTCCGCTTGCAGCGTCTACAGTTATGGCACTTAGCCAGGTAGCAGGACCGGATACTGCAGGGGTGCAGCTTTTTGAACAACTAAAAGTGCCAATAAAAGGAGATGAATAAGCGCTCTCGCAACTGTTGCCATAATAACCTGCAGGGCATTGACATAAATTATTTACGCAGGTGCCTCCGTTTTGACAAGTAGTACTGCCGCATTTGTCTTTACAACTGGTGTATAATACAGAACTGAAAACAATTATAGTTAACAAGGCTGGTAATACTAAATGCTTGATTTTATGCACAAATAATGATTTTAAAAATTAAAATTTAATAGCCGGAATATCCTGGTTCTTGCAAAAATACCAAAGCTGCACATTAAGACCTATCTTTTCCCTAATGGTTTAACAAAACTTATATTATTTCATTTTTGGTGTCTCCATTTACATTTTCGGGAAAATTTACCCGTTTATGACCTTTGGCATACCAATCCTATATATCTAGTGGTAAATTGCAGCCCAATTGATGAAAGGTACGTTTACAATAGCACTGGTTGGCAACCCCAACAGCGGGAAAAGCTCTTTGTTTAATGCCCTTACGGGCTTAAACCAAAAGGTAGGTAATTTCCCGGGGGTAACCGTTGATAAAAAGACGGGTGTTTCCAGGCTTAGTGAAACGCTGAATGCACATATTATAGACTTGCCTGGTACCTATAGTCTGTATCCTAAAAGTGCAGATGAACAGGTGACCTACGAAGTATTGCTGAACCAGAAGAACGCTGACAGACCCGACCTGATCGTTGTAATTGCCGACGCATCTAACCTGAAACGCAACTTACTGTTCTGTTCCCAGATCATAGATTTGAAAATACCCGTTGTTATTGCCCTCACCATGATGGACATTGCGCGGCAAAAAGGTATTACTATTGATACCAACGGGCTGCAAAGAATGATGGGTGTGCCGGTAATATCAATCAATCCCCGCCGCAATAAAGGTATCATACAATTAAAAAAAGCCATTACTGATATTGAAAGCAGCCCGAAGGCAATACCTGCAACTGATTTTATAGATGTTGAAGAGCTGACCGGTAAATGGATAAATGATATCAGGGAACTGTGCGGATTAGAAAGCAATTACGGGGCGCTGCATGTTGCCTGCAATTACAATGAATTACGCCATCTGAATGCTGCGCAGCGCATACAGATAGCATCTATACTGGGTGAAGCGAAATTTCAAAAGTCAAAAATACAGGCCGCCGAGATCATGGAACGTTACCAGCGGATCAAGCAGATCATGCAACAAACAGTTGTGGAAACAAGCCCGCTGAAACGTACCGTGATAAGCGACCGCATTGACAAAATATTGCTGCATCCTGTGTATGGCAATCTTATTTTACTGCTCGTTCTGTTTGTTTTATTCCAAAGCATTTTTTCGCTGGCAAAGTTCCCTATGGACTGGATAGAGCAGGGCTTTAGTTGGGTGGGCATGTCACTCAATGCGATTTTGCCGGATAATTTTATAAAAGACCTTATTGTAAACGGCTTGCTGTCAGGCATCAGTGGCGTAGCTGTCTTTATACCGCAGATCATGATATTGTTTGGTTTGATAACGATACTGGAAGACAGTGGCTATATGGCGCGCATCAGTTTTCTTACAGACCGCTTAATGCGCAGCGTGGGCCTGAACGGGCGTTCTGTTATGCCGCTTATCAGTGGTATGGCTTGTGCTGTGCCAGCTATTATGGCTGCGCGAACCATACAAAACCGCAAGGAGCGGTTGATCACAATCATGGTTACTCCTTTAATGAGTTGTTCTGCACGCCTCCCTGTTTATACCATACTCATTGCCCTTGTCATTCCGCAACAACGCTACCTGGGCTTCATCAATCTGCAGGGTCTTGTACTGATGGGTTTATATCTCTTAGGTTTCTTTATGGCCCTCATAGTATCTAAGGTGATGAATTTTGTTATTAAAACAAAAGAACGTGCTTTCTTCCTGATGGAATTACCTGTTTACCGTCCTCCCCGCTGGAAGAATGTTGGCATTACCATGATAGAAAAGGCCAAAATATTTATTACAGATGCGGGTAAGATCATTATTATCATATCCCTCATATTATGGGCATTGGCCAGTTTCGGCCCACCTGCTGCCATGCAGGAGGTAGAAACAAAATATACGGAACTCATACGGCAACATCCCGAACAAAAAAAGGAACTGGACAAAGCACACGGCACGGAAAAACTGGAACATTCTTTTGCAGGCATCATGGGGCATGCTTTCGAGCCCGTTATCCGTCCACTGGGTTATGACTGGAAGATAGGTATAGCGCTTATTACATCTTTTGCTGCCCGCGAAGCTTTTGTAGGTACTATGGCCACCCTATACAGCGTGGGCGATGATGATGCAGGAAGAACTACCCTGCATGATAAAATGCGCAATGCCCGCCGCAATGACGGCTCGCCTGTTTATACTTTGGCCTGTGGTTTGTCCTTGCTTATTTTTTATGTTTTTGCTATGCAGTGTATGAGCACGCTTGCCATTGTGAAGCGCGAAACAAAAAGCTGGAAGTACCCCCTCGTCCAATTCCTGTACATGTTCTGTATCGCTTACGTCAGTTCGTTTATCGTTTACCAGCTTGCGAAATAAGCGTTTCTCCTTTGTTTTAGCATACATTTTATATTAAGCACTTACTTATTATTATTTTTGATAAATCAAATAAAAAATGTTGAAATGATAATTGTATAATCCTTAAGCTGTTGTATATTCGTTCTGGAGCTTTATGCTTTTCTTAAGACTTTTGGGTGCAATGTTTGAAATATCTATACTAAAACATTGTTATGAAAAAGAATCTTTTGGTTTTAGGCATCTTGTTTTCACTGTTCATGAGTTCTTGTATAGTTGTTGGGAGGCCGGGGTATGGACACCACCAACACTGGCATCATCACAAGGATTGGCGTTAACCCAAAATAAACTTTAAATGAAAAACTTCTTATTGATTGCCCTGAGTGTTTTGTTTTTGTCCGTATCTCTAAGCTCCTGCTATGTAGACGGACCAGGTTATGGTTATGCAGCATATCATCCTGCACCCAGGTTTTATGGTGTGCGTGGTGGCCGACATTACCAAAATCCGGGGTGGAGCGGCCATCGTTCAGGTTGGGAAAAGTCCGGACATAATGGCGGCGGTGCTAAAACACGCAGAGGATATCGCAGATAGTTTCTCAGTTGACAACTATATTCAAGTAGAATTTCTATAAAGTTCTATATTATTTAAGGCTACCTATAGGTGGCCTTTTTAGTGATTTAAAAAAATAAAGAACCTATTTAAAATTCCGGCAGAAGCAGCTTCATACTTGCAAAGCCGTAATCTAGAAGTAGCATGTTTTACCAAATAAAATGGTACTTTTATTACATAAAACTATTTTATGAAAAAAGCATTATTCCTATTGAGTGCTTTTGCTATTATTTCACTTCATAGCTATTCACAAACTGTTTATCTGGCCGATACGGCTTTTACAACTGATGTGGGTTATGGCGGGGCACCTGCAAGTTGCATTGCACCGCATATGTTATACAATGGCTGGGATAATGACAGGTCGCAGTATCAATGGGTGGCAGATGTGTTTACTGTTCCTGCTGATAGTATATGGGTGTTTGATACGGTCATTGTTTATGAAATAAAGTATAACACCACACCATCTTATACTTTCCTGAATTGCAATCTTCAAATATACGACGGCACTCCGGGGCTGGGTGGCTCGGTAATATGGGGCGATACAGTTACCAATCTTATAAGCAGTACAGGTTTTACCGGCATTTATAAAGTAGATACACAGACGATCGCTGGTGGCTTGATGAGTACAGAGAGGCCAATAATGTTTCTGAAACTTTATTTATCCCCTGCACCACAATTGAGTGCGGGCACTTATTGGCTATCGTGGTCTGCAGCCGGCCCGGGAACAAACATTACATACTCCCCTGACAAAATCTTACCCGGAAGGGTCAATCTACCAGGACAAATGGCCAGAGGACAATATGGCGGCGCATGGGAATACTTAACAGACAGTGGCAACGATGTAGGTCTGAACATGATTATTAAATCAAGCGCGAATTTATCTGTTAAAAATATCTCTAATTCAGCCTTGCATATACTAAACCAAAACACTCCTAACCCTTTTAACGGAATCACCAGCATTTCTTTTTGCCTTAACAGCTACGGCTA
>CAIYVS010000530.1 GCA_903929655.1 uncultured Bacteroidota bacterium
CCCTGCTGGTAAATTTTACTGCCAGTGTCAGCAATATCCCTACTATTATCTGGGATTTCAGCGACGGTACGATTCTCCCTCCATCATCAGCACTCACCGCCTCACACCTATATGCCAGCGCGGGTGCTTACTTGCCCAGGATCATTATGAAAGACAGTGCTGGCTGCACTGCAACCAGTTATGGTCTTGATACCATAAAAGTGGATGAACTATATCCCGGTTATAAAACAAATCCATACCCCATTTGCGTTTACAATAACGTTCAGTTTACAGATACAACACATAGCCTGTTTTCAACAGCAAGCCAATGGCTCTGGATATTTAACAGCGGCCCTGTAAGCGGTCTGCAGAATCCGCAACACTTATACGATTCCGTAGGTACTTTCCCTGTTATGCTGATAGTGACAGATAACCTGGGATGTGTAGATACTTTATCAGATAGTGTAGTGGTCTTCCCGCTCCCCATATTAACCGTGAATAAGGATACGGTCATATGCAATGGAGACGCAGCCCAATTAAATGCAACAGGTGCAGTATCATATAGCTGGGCGCCAGGCGCAAACTTAAGCTGCACAAATTGTCAGTCTCCACTTGCCAGCCCCGGCACACAAACCGCGTATATTGTTACCGGAACGGATGTGAATGGCTGCGTGAATACAGACACAACAACAGTAGGCTTAAAGACCCTGACTGTAAGCACACCCGGTAAAGACGGTGCAATATGTATTGGCGACAGTGTCCAGATCAGTGATTCAGGCGCACAGGTGTACACATGGTATCCCGCTACAGGGCTCAATAACAATATGTTGCAGGACCCGATGGCTGCACCCAAGACTACCACAACCTATACCGTGGTTGCAAAACTGGCAAGTTGCCTGCCTGATACCAATTATGTCACAGTAACTGTTTATCCATTGCCCCAGGTAAATGCAGGGAACGATCAGACCATCATAGAAGGGAGCACGACCTATTTGACAGCCAGTGGCCAGAATGCAAAACTATTTACATGGACCCCCTCCGCTGGTTTAAGTTGTGATTCCTGTTCCAATCCCGGAGTTGATATCCGCCAGACCACCACCTTTACAGTGACGGCATTTTCGAGGTATGGTTGTGAAGACTCGGCAAAGGTTACTATAAATGTATTATGCGATCATAGCCAGGTATTTATACCTAATTCATTCACACCCAACGGGGATGGCCAGAACGATGTATTTTACCCAAGAGGCGTAGGTATTAAAATTATCAACTCCTTCAGGATATACGATCGCTGGGGAGAAATGATATTTGAGCGCAAAGGAATACAACTGAACGATGAAAGCAATGCATGGGATGGCACTTATAAAGGGTCAAAGCCAAGACCTGATGTATATGTTTACGCCATTGAAGCAGTTTGTTTATCAGGCGAAACCATCAACTGGAAGGGCGATGTTTCTATTATCAGGTAAAATAGAAAAATATGTTTTTTATAACGTACCTTAGACATGTCTGGAATTGCCATAAAACCCCATTACCCTTAATGCATGTTCATACGTGGTAAAATATTGTTTTTATGTTTGTTTTTAATCACTGCTTTTACCACAAAAGGCCAGTTAACAGCTAATTTTACAGCAAGCCCTGCATCAGGTTGTGCGCCTCTTGTTGTTTATTTTACAAATACTTCTGTAGGGGCTAGTTCTTATACCTGGACATTTGGTAATGGCAGTCCTTCCAGTGCTTTGGTAAGTCCCTCCACCAGTTATCTTAGTCCGGGTACCTATACTGTGACATTAACAGCTTTCAGTGGAAGTTCCAGCAAAACGCATAGTATATCGATCACCGTAAATCCTCCGCCTTCTGTTAGCTTCACGGCAAATGATACAGTTGGTTGTCCCGGCCTGACAGTTTCATTTACGAATACATCTGTTCTCAATGCCCCCGGTGCAGGTTCATACAGCTGGAATTTCGGAGACGGAACAAGTTCCATTCTTCAAAATCCAACGCATACTTTTAATACTTCCGGGTATTTTAATATTACACTCACAGTAACTAACAGTAACGGATGCAACAGCACCTACGTTCACAGCTCCTACATATATATTTATAGCTCCCCGGTTCCCAATTTCGGAGTTAATAGTAATTTGTTTTGTCATTCTCCGGGAAATGCTGTTTTTACCAACACTTCAACCGGTTTTGGTACCATCACTTCATATTGGCGGTTCGGGGATGGTGGCACATCTGTTTCCTCAAGCCCCACGCATTCTTATAATGCACCGGGCTATTACAATGTAACCCTTATTGATACAGATGGGCATGGCTGCATAGACAGCGTTACAAGGGCTCATTATATTTATGTAAGTAATCTTGCGGGTTCTTTTTCCGGGCCATCAAGTGCATGTATTAACGATTCTGTTTTTTTTCAGAATACCACTCCTCAAAACTATATATCCAGCGCCTGGAATTTTGGTAATAGTGCTACCTCCCTTTTAGATAGCCCCGGCTATGACTATACTGCCGCAGGTACATTTATGGTGAGTTTAATAGTAAGTGATAGCAATTGTTCTGACACAATAATACATCCGATCACTATTAATCCTAAACCATCAGTCAGCATTACTTCTACCCCTCCCTGCACACCGCCAACAACAGTGCAATTTAACAATAATGCACCGGCAGGTTCTACTTATCGTTGGGCCTTTGGCGATGGGGATACGTCCCATCTTGCAAATCCTTCGCACACTTACCTGAATCCGGGTAAAGATACGGTGGTGTTGGCAGTAACAGATGCAAATGGTTGTAAAGACACTGTTAGTTTTATTGATTCCGTTGTCGTCATTGTGCCCAGGGCAACAGTCGCCATTACCGGAGGATGTATTCCTGTTACATTCAATTTCTTTTCTGTCATTCAATATGCGTTTCATTACCCTATAGCTCCTACCGAATTCTGCTGTTATTATTCTCCTGTTACATCTTATGTATGGAGTTTTGGTGACGGATCACCCAACAGCACGCTGGCAACACCTACGCACACTTATTCAAGCTACGGCACTTATAATGTCATTCTTTCAGTAGTATTTGCAAATGGATGTACCGCTGCAGATACCATACAGGTGCACGCTGGCACACCACCGACAGCATCTTTTAGCGCGGTTCCTACACATATTTGCGCTGACCGGGAAGTAACCTTTACTTGCACTTCTCCTACATTTACAAATGTTATATGGTACACAGGAGACGGGACTACCAGCACAGATAATCCCGAGGTACATAAATATTCCTTGCCCGGAATTTATTCAGTGAAACTGATAGTATCTAATAATGGATGCCTCGACAGCATTACCATGAACAACCTGGTAACAGTTGATTCCGGTAAATCAATATTGAAATATACTATCAACTGTAACAATATAAAGCAAGTGCATTTTTATGATAGTTCCCTGTCAGCCACATCATTTCTTTGGTTATTCGGAGACGGTGATACTTCTTCAGTTCCTAACCCCGTTCACACTTATCCCGCTACCGGTATTTATAATGTGGCACTGGCTATATACGATAGTGTTACAGGCTGCAGGGATACCAGTTTTGTATCGCTCAATTTATATAGGCCACAGCCAACTATTGTCGCCAGCGATACGGCGGTTTGTAAAGATGCGATCATTCATTTTACCTCTACGCCCAATGGCATACGCCTTGCCAGCTATTGGTTTATAAACGGTGCATTCAAGGACACTACAGCCAATTTGACGGATACTTTTTTTAATACAGGCATCTATACCATCATGTATTATATGGTAGACCAGAATGGTTGCCAGGATACTACAATTCGTACCAATTATATTACGGTTGCCAAGCCGGTAGATCACTTCAGCGCATCTCCCGCGCAGGGTTGCAAGCCATTGAGTGTATTATTTACAGATCTTTCAACAGATGTGCCTGGAACATTTATCAGCAACAGGGCCTGGACTTTTGGTGATGGCTATAATACATCTGTAAGCACCCAGACCTTTTCGCATACTTATAACAATAAAGGAGTGTACAATGTGCAGTTAATTGTTACAGATAATCTGGGCTGCAAAGACACGCTGAAAGTTGATTCGCTGATCCATGTTTACAAGCCCAAAGCCCTGTTTACAGTTAGCGATACATTACCATGCAGGGGACAGACTATAAATTTCGTAAATAACACCTTAGATACACTTTCCTCAGTGCTATGGTCTTTCGGGGATGGTTTTACATCTACTTCCATACAGGCTACCCATGCTTACTCTCAGAATGGTTCCTTCACCGTAACACTTATTGTTACAGATAATCATGGCTGTAAAGACACGCTCACAAAACCGAATTACATAAATATTGCAACTCCTGTAGCTTCCTTTTACATGAATGATTCTGTTGCAATTTGCCCGCCCTTACAGGTATTCTTTAACAATACCTCAAGTGGTGCAATAGGGTATTACTGGGATTTTGGCAATGGTACACATTCCTTTGTTCAAAACCCTTCCAATCCCTATCCCGTTCCCGGAGTATATACCATTATGCTCATTGCCTCCAATGCGCAAGGCTGTGCAGATACTGCCTACGGACATGCCACCTTATATGGTTTTGCAGGTTCACTGAATTATGCACCCCTTATAGGTTGTGTGCCGCTCAGTGTGCAGTTCAATGCCAATATCAGCAACGTTCCCAGCATCATTTGGGATTTTAATGATGGCTCAACAAGCCCTCTTTCAACAACCTATTCTGCTACACATATTTATACAGTACCCGGCGCATATATTCCCCGGCTTATCATGAATGGCGTTGGTTGCCAGGCCTCCAGTACAGGTGTCGATACCATAAAAGTAGACGCAGTAAAAGCAGGGTATACTACCATGCCTTACCCGGTATGCATACACAGTCCTTTTAATTTTGAAGACACTTCGCATAGCTTATTTTCCACCATAAATTACTGGTATTGGAAATTTGATGACGGTACCAACAGCAATATTAGCAACCCTCAGCACACTTATGATACCACAGGGACATTTGCAGTGATGCTTGTTATTAAAGATTCAGTAGGTTGCACTGACAGCTTATTGAATAATGTTACTGTTTATCCTGTACCTGTAGTAAGTGCCGGAGCCGATACCATAATATGTATAGGAGACGCTGCACAATTAAGTGCAGGCGGGGCAGTGTCTTACACCTGGTCTCCTGCATCAACACTTAGCTGCAGCAATTGCACTTCACCACTTGCTTCCCCTTCTGTTCCTACAGATTATGTTGTAACAGGCACAGATCCAAATGGCTGTAAAAATACCGACAGCGTGCATGTAGGCTTAAAAACCACCACTCTTAGCGCCGGCACCGGTGGCGAGATCTGTGTGGGAGAAAGTATCAGGCTAAGCGATACGGGCGCGCAATATTATATATGGTCACCAGTTACCGGCCTGGATAATAGCCAGGTACCCGATCCGCTCGCAAGACCGCTTGAAACTACTACTTATACAGTCATCGCAAGATCAGGTACCTGTATACCGGATACAAATACAGTTACAGTTATTGTGCACCCCCTGCCAAAAGTAAATGCGGGTAATGATATTACTATCATTGAGGGCAATTCAACCGTTTTACAGGCCACAGGAAACAATGTAAAAAATTATATATGGTCGCCCTCTGAAGGCCTAAGTTGCGATAGCTGTACGAACCCTTCGGTCAATGTTCCTCAAACAACCACTTTTACACTTACAGGATATTCAATTTATGGTTGCCACGATTCTGATAAAATCACCGTAACAGTATTATGCGATAAAAGCCAGGTTTTTATACCAAACTCATTCACTCCTAATGGTGACGGACAGAATGATGTGTTCTATCCCAGGGGAGTAGGTATTAAAAAAATAATATCTTTCCGCATATACGACCGTTGGGGAGAACTGATATTTGAGCGAAAGGAAATTGATATAAATGATGAAAGCAATAGCTGGGATGGTTCCTATAAAGGCGGCAAGCCTCGCCCCGATGTTTACGTTTACGTTGTGGATGCTATTTGTGAGTCAGGCGAAGAAATTAACTGGAAAGGGGATGTCACCATTATCAGGTAAATCTCTTAGCCACTTTATATAAAAATTCTTAACTTAGCTATAATGAAGTTTTAAAATATCTGCCTATTGATCTTATGAGCTACATCACGAAAATATTCTTATTAACTGTTTTTCTTTTTATTGTCCTGGTATCAAACGGGCAGACGGTAGCTAATTTTACAGCCAGCCCCACAGCTGGCTGCGCACCTATGATTGTGAATTTCTACAATTCATCCACAAATGCCACCTCCTATTCATGGAACTTTGGAAACGGCGCACCCACATCCAGTCAAACCAGCCCCTCAACAAGTTACGTTAATCCCGGTACTTATACAGTTACGCTTACTGCTACCGGCGCAAACGGTTCTAATACCAAGTCAATGACAATTACGGTATATAGTGCCCCTTCGGTTTCTTTCTATGCTAACAATACCACTGTTTGTCCCGGTGCCGTTGTGACTTTTACCAATACATCCAATGCTAATGCACCCGGTTCTGTTACCTATAATTGGAACTTTGGAGATGGTACCTCTTCCACAGCCCAAAATCCAACACACGTTTTTCCCGGTCCTGGTTATTACAATATTACCCTCACAGTTACCAATAGTCACGGTTGTTCCAGCACCCTGGTTTCAAGTTCTTATATACACGTGCTCACAAGTCCATCAGTAAATTTTACTGCAAACCCCTCTCATTTTTGCAATGCGCCGGCAACAGTCAGTTTTATCAATGGTACGCTTGGGCAAGGCCCATTCAATTTTCAGTGGAGTTTTGGCGATGGGGGCACGCTGGTGGCGACAAATCCATCACACACTTATTACGCTGTCGGCTCCTATACAGTAAAACTAATAGCAACCGACGGGAACGGATGTGTGGATAGCGACGTCAGCCCGGCCTTTATTGTTATTGATAGCCTAATTGCAGCTTTTACAGCTCCTTCAAGTGTCTGTGTATACGATTCGGTCCATTTTCAAAACACCTCTGCCAACACAAATACATCTGTTATCTGGGCTTTTGGGGATGGATATACCTCTACCCTAAGCAGTCCCACACATACCTATAATACACCAGCAAAGCGCCCTGATAGCCGAATTGAGGGCGCGACTGGATCATTTGCGGCAGGCCCAGCTCGGGCCCCTGGCTCGAATGCGATGCCATAAACAGCGTGC
>CAIYVS010000531.1 GCA_903929655.1 uncultured Bacteroidota bacterium
ATCTCACTTGCAAGCCTTCAAAAAGTGTATCATCTTAAAATTGTCATAGTTTGTCATTGATTTTCCCGCAGAGACCCGCAGAGACCTGAGAAAAATTATCCTGAAAGCAGGTTCAAATATTTATACCGCTGAAACCCGCAGATGGCGAGGATGATCATTTTCTAAAGCCCGACTTTTGTTTTGGCACATTATTGCACATTATTGCACATTATTGCACATTTTTTGCACAAAAATTGCACAAATCTGGCACATTGTTGCACAATTTCGGCACCTTGTTTTTGACTTAAACAATTGATAATCAATTATTTAATTGCTTATCATTGCACATTTAATCAGAATTAGCCCGTTTTAGATGTTTTATGATTTGCCCCGATGGGTGCTTCGCAGTTTGCATGATGTGAGCATTTTCAGGATGAAGAAAATTGGTTTTATCCACATTCAAATTTCCGCTTTCTTCCGGTTTTTTCCGATACCGGAAATCTGAATTTGAAGATAAGTATATGGTTATCATACTACTATAATTCTAATTTCCGATTTGCAGCATTTTTTTTAAATCAGGAAATGTGGATTTAACCGCAACCTATGCTAATCTTTAGGGAGCCATCTGCCATGGGTGGGCACAGTAAGAAAAGAACTTCAAAAAACCTGACCTTGATTATCACGTTCAAAGAATTTTTTCATTTGTCTTGATGAAAAAATTTACCTGATGAAAGGATTTAAAATGATGGTCAAATTTCGTGTCAAAGGTAGTATCTCAGCGATTTTTGGGCAAAAAAAGATATGCACAAAATTTTATTTGACTGAAATTTAGGTCCGTGATATATGAAAGAAGATATTTTTCTCTTAAGCCGGGTTCATCCTATTGAACGCATTTTTTATATCTTCCTGGCTGGCTTTTGCCATTGCTTCGCTGAATCCGAAAGTCAATTGATTTTTCCCTTCCTTCAATTGCTCAAATATTGCATTAATAAAATCACTTACAGGAGGCGCTGCATCATGTATTCCTTTTCCACCGAGATCTGTATTGAGCGCAGGGGGAATAATTTCAATTACTTCAATATTTTTTGATTTCAGCAGGTAGCGGCTTGAAAGCGTAAACGAATGAATAAATGCTTTTGTTGCAGCATACACAGGCACTTTGCTTAATGGAACAAATGACAAACCAGAACTCACATTCATGATCGTTTCCAGGGACTTTAAATTCATGAAAAGCGATGTTAAATGCAGCGGCGCTTCAATATTAATAGCAATTTCATTTTTTGCACGCTGAAAAAAATCTATGTCTGAAATATTTATCCATTGCTGTATGCCTGCATTATTTATAAGCACATTGAGATCGCTGTGGTTTTCTGATACCCAATTAAATAGCGCCGTACGCTCTGCTTCAATAGTCAGATCACAAACCCTGGTTATTACTGAAGGAAATTTATCAGACACTTCTTTTAAAACCGACTCCCTCCTGCCACAAATAATGACTGTATTGTTTTCATGAATAAATCTTTCTGTGAGTCCCAGGCCGATACCGCTTGCTCCGCCGGTGATGAGCATTTTATTGTTTGATATTTTCATTTTAGGCCTTTTATGTTTTGAGGGCAAAGATAGAAGAAAGGGGAAGTGCTTTGTTTGTAAATTTCAAATCGGTTGTTTGCAAAATTCAAATCATCTTGAAGACTTTATACAACAGGAATCAATTCATAAGCTGTTTAAATTCCGAAATAAAATTTGTAATCATATTGTATCGCCAACGGATTATATGGCTCTGAGACCTTGACATATGAATATGTCCCTTACTTATTAACAATTTTGCAGTATGTTTGGCATAAAACAATCCCTTCCAACTCTCTCGGTCTTCAGGATTTACAAAAAAATAAATTGGCAAAGAATCAAATATTCTTATAAAAATCCGACCCAAGGTTTCTAAGTTTTCGCGAGTCAACGGACATAAACTTTTACATAAAGTTGATGCATTTATAAAATCAGCATATAAATGAATATTTTCATTGGTGAAATCGCACTCTTCAATATGCCAAAAACAACGTTCTAACATTATATATCCTTCAATTAGCTCATCGCCAGTTTCGGTTTTTGTAAATTTAAAGGGGTATTTCCATTCTAAGTTTTCGGGCTCCTCATTTAGAAAATATTGACTTCTATTGTGTCCATTTTCATCTTCGGACCAATGCCAAGTGCGAAATTTAATACGGTCAAACCATTTAGTATCTTTAGGATTCTTATTAGCTCTTGTTAAGCACCAGAGAATAAAATCAGTAACTTGTAGCCCTGGAGTATGCTTATCACCAATGGTAATATTTATTTTAGGAAAATAAGTTTTAAACCACGGAATATCATATGCGGAATTCTCCAAAAGTTTATAAATTTTATCTTTCCATGCTGATAAATGATGGTCTTTTAAGTTAGGCCTACCCTCAATTACTAATATAATTTCTTCAATGGAGTTGAAAAACTCAACGCTTGAACCGCTTAAACAACGATCAAAAGTACTTTCTTTAAACTTAACTGATTGGAGTTCCCTTTTATCATTTGAATAAAAGCTAAAATCGAAAATGCCCTTGACTTCATTTCTAATTGCATCACAGAAATGTGAGTGTGCATGTTGACTATCTCTTGAAGCATGGAAAAAGCCTGTTTTTAGTATACTTTCTTCACGTCTTAAGTTTATTTCGACATCATTTTTTAAAGCCGTTATTGCATTCGTAATAATGTGATCTTTAATCTCATTCCTGCAGATTAGAACTCCACAACCAATACCTTCTAATTGTTTTTGAGCATCGATTGTAAAAATAGTTTCATCAGTATATGCATATATAGGCAATATTTAGAGTTTACTACAAATATACCTAAGAAATTCTACTATACATTGGGCTTCTGATAAGAAACCCAATGCTGTGTAAGAAATACTTATCACCTCGGTTACATCTGTTTGATTTGTGTGGGCTCAGACTAGGGAACCTAAACAGCTAAATTTCTGTCATTTTTCTTAGGAGTGCTTTGTCGTGGCTGCGCATACAGCCTTGCCATCACTCCGGACAATGACGCCGTGATTTTGCGACAAATCTTCATCTCAGGAGGTTTCTCAATTCGTTACGCTATCGCTTCACTTCTTTCGAAATGACGAAGTTGATGAGGCTTTTTCTTTATTATATTTTATCCTTTATGCTTTTCAAGGAATGCTGCGAGTATTTTGTTGAATTCATCAGGCACTTCCATCATGGCGGCGTGGCCGCATTTGTCTATCAAAAATAATTCTGAATTGGGAATGAGTTTTTGAAATTCTTCGGCTACCATTGGCGGGGTGATGGTATCGTTCTTACCCCATATGAGGCAGGTGGGAACTTTAATACTGCTTATTTCATCTCCCAGGTTATGACGGATGGCAGATTTGGCCAGGGCAATAACTTTAATGGCCTTAAGCCTGTTATTAACAATGGCAAACACTTCGTCCACCAGTTCTTTGGTAGCTACCCCCGGATCGTAAAAAGTGAGTTCGGTCTTCCTTTTAATAAATTCGTAATCCCCTCTTTTAGGATAGGTCTCACCCATACCATTCTCAAAAAGCCCGGAACTGCCGGTGAGGGTGATGGTTTTAACGTTTTCCTGGTGCTTGAGGGTATAAATGAGACCTATATGACCTCCTAATGAGTTGCCAAGCAGGTGTACGTTATGGAGATTACGAGCCTCGAGGAATTTGTCAACATGCCTTGCCAATCCTGATACTGTAGTATCCAACAAGGTAAGATCGAACAGGGGAAGCATGGGGATGATAACTTTGTGGGTGTGGCGGAAATAGTCCACAAGGTCTTTGAAGTTACTCAAAGCCCCGAATAGCCCGTGCAGAAGGATCAAAGGCTCACCTTCACCCTCTTCTATATATTTAAATTTACCAGTATGTTTTATTTCGTAGTCCATTAAATTGAACAAGTAGAATTGCTAAAATACTACTGTTTAACAGAAAAACATACTCTTAATAGATATTTAGCGTTTAATGCCGCAAACAAAAGGCCAAATCGCCTTAAATTGCATACATGTTACAACAATACTGTGTTTCCCTGACGGAATATAAACGTTTACCGACAAGGGAGGTGAGGGTAGGAGATATGCTGTTAGGAAATAACAATCCTATATGTATACAAACTATGACCACTACGGATACGATGGATACCGCAGCTACCGTGGCCCAGAGTATACGTTGCATTGAAGCAGGGGCCGAACTGGTGCGGATTACTGCACCCAGCAAAAATGAAGCTGAAAATTTACTGAATATAAAGAATGAATTACGGAAAAGAGGCTATAAAACCCCTTTGGTGGCCGATATCCATTTCACCCCAAACGCTGCAGAAATAGCTGCACGCATTGTTGAGAAAGTGAGGGTGAACCCCGGAAATTATGTTGACAAAAAGAAATTTGACCTGATAGAATATACCGACGCTGATTATGCAGCCGAGGTGGAACGTATTTATGAAAGATTCAGCCCCCTGGTAAAGATTTGCAAAGAGTATGGCACAGCCATGCGCATTGGCACCAATCACGGTTCTTTAAGCGACCGCATCATGAGCCGTTATGGCGACACACCCAACGGCATGGTGGAAAGCGCGATGGAGTTTTTACGCATAGCAAGAGACCATAATTATCACCAGGTGCTGCTGAGTATGAAATCGAGCAACCCTATTGTGATGGTACAGGCCTACCGCCTGCTGGTGCAAAAAATGGATGAAGAGTTTGGAGAGTGTTATCCTTTGCACCTGGGAGTTACAGAGGCAGGCGATGGAGAGGACGGCCGTATAAAAAGCGCAATTGGTATAGGCACTTTGCTGGAAGATGGGATCGGTGATACTATAAGGGTATCGCTCACCGAAGACCCGGAATTTGAGATACCTGTGTGCAGGGATATTGTAAAGCGTTATGAGCATCGCAGCGGACATGCTGCTATTCAGCCACTTGTTCATGATGAAAAATTATACTTGCCTTACAATCCTTTTGAACATAAAAGACGTGAAGCTGCCCCTGTGCAAAATGCAGGCGGGTATCATGTGCCGATAGTGGTTGCCGACTTTGGTGATGCAGCTAATATTAAAGCCACAGACCTTGAGGCAATAGGATATAAATATGATGCTGCCAGCGACAAATGGAATATAGGCGACGGGGCTGCCGATTATATATATACAGGCAATAAGCCGGTCTCTTTTGCCCTGCCCGGAACTTTGCAGATAATATGTGATTATAAAGAATGGCAGCTACTCCATGATAAATCCGGCTATCATCCGCTGATACATGATTCCATTTATCTTGAGCCTGATGTGCATGTGCCGGGATTGAAGTTTGTTTTGACTAATGCAAGCAGCAATTGGGAAACTTTACTAAAGCTTATTGAAAAGGCGAAGACTGATACGGACACTATTTTATGCCTTAGTACCAATAATAAACATGCAGTGGCGTCTTTGCGGCGTTTTATGGCAGAGCTGATGCTACAGCAATGTACATGCCCGGTTATAATAGCGGTATCCGGTAATGATAAAACGGTTGATGAGCAATTGATACATTTTGCAACTGAGGCCGGTGGCTTGTTACTGGATGGCTTTGGGGATGGAATATGGCTGGACAGTAATGTGGCCCTTGAAAATGTGAAGATGAGCGGACGAACTTATCTCGAGGTAAAGAACAATAAGCAGTTTCTCAACAATACTGCGTTTTCCATTCTGCAGGCCACACGTACCCGCATCAGCAAAACAGAATACATCAGTTGTCCCAGTTGCGGCCGCACTTTGTTCGACCTGCAGGAAACTACTTCTATGATACGTGCAGCCACCAATCATTTAAAAGGGTTGAAGATCGCGATAATGGGCTGTATTGTAAACGGCCCCGGCGAAATGGCCGATGCTGATTTTGGCTACGTGGGCAGCGGTCCCGGAAAAATAACCTTGTACATGGGTAAAGAAATTATGAAACGCAATGTGCCCAGCGATATAGCTGTTGCAGAATTGATAGAATTGCTGAAGGAGCATGAGGCATGGGTGGAACCTGTTGCAATGGCGCAATAGCGAACCCAAAAATGTAAATACTCATTAAGTCGTAAATAATAAAAGCATCACCCCAACGTTAATCTATGCATGAAACCAGGTTGGACTAAAGCTGTTTGCTCAGCGCTATTCTTGCTATGTAACGTACATTGCAAAGCCCAGGTTGAATTATCTGCCGGGCCGGTTTTAAGTCTTTCTCAATACATTCTGGCCTCCGGCAAAATGGAAGGTGTTTCAGCCTTGAATCCGTCTCCCGGCCTAAGTGTCGGGCTGAATTATAACCCAAAGGAGTTGCAATTCTTTCCTTCCTGCCGTTTTTCATTTGGGCAGATAGAACTGCCAATGCAGCAAAATGGCATAGATGCAGGAGCCCTGACTTACAGGTATTTCTCCTTTATGGTAAATGGTATTTATACTATCAAAGTGCGGGAAAAAAGACATTTGGTCTTATATAGCGGCATCGGTTTGCTGTATCTGAAGGAAGAATCTATTCCTTACTTTTCCTCCATGTCCTCGTCCTCTTCTTTCTCTAAGTCAGTTGCAATAATCAGTATAGATTCTATAACTAATGCCTTGCATATTTTTCCCAGTGCAAATGTCGGCATAGAGTATAAGGGCAATAGCAGTAAGAAATTTTGTTTGTCCCTTGGTTTCAATATTCAATACACAAGGCTTATAGCCGGGCGTAATAACTACTATCTTTATGTTGCAGACGCCAAAGGAACTACCTATTATCACCAGCAACTGAGCCTGACGGGAAACCTGTTTCAACCGTCCTTTTATCTTCTCATCAATTATAAGCCGGGCAAAAAGAAAAGTAGCTGGTATTTATAAAAAATGTGGCGTATGCTGAAATAAACAGCCTTATGCTAAAATTGCTTGTGGCTGTTCTTTTTCCATATCCTTGCTTTTCTTATCAAGGATGACCAGCAATGCGAGGGAGAGATAAAACAGGGAGCCTACTTTGTGGGTTTCCAAAAGCTCCGAGAAGAAATTATTGATAAAGCCTGCGGCGAACATCAGGGTGATGCCCATAGTGCATTGCTTATAGAACTTGTCCTTAAACCTGTGGTATGTTTTTTGCGCCATGGCAAAGAAAACCATTACAAGAATGCCATATAGTATCATGGAAGGCCAGCCCTGCTCCACGAGCATGAGAAGGAAATAATTGTGAGTGGTAGAATGTTCCAGGTTACGGCTTACATAGGTTCTGAAAGACGAAACTGCATAGGGTTTGTAATAAAAATAAAAGGAGTGTGGGCCATAGCCTGTAATGGGGCGGTCAACACTCATCCTGGCGCCTGCCACCCAACGATAGACCCGCTCCATAGAAGACATGTCCTGGCCTTTAAAAGTGGCGATCATGTGGTCCACAAAGTTCTTATGCATATAGGTATGCTGGTAATCGGGCCTGAAATCTATGTATTTATTATCCTTAACCATGTAGGCTATCAGGATAATAAAAATGCCATAAAAAACAGGCATTACATAATTAACCAACCTGATTCGTATAGCAACGTAAATGAAACCAGCAAACACTAAGGCTATCATGGCAGCCCTTGCATAAGTAAGATAAATGGCGGGTAGAAAAAACAGGATGATGATGAACAATGGCGCCCTTAACAGAATACTTTTCCCCTTTGTAAGTGTATAAGCAAAACAGAGTGGCGGAAAAAACATGGACAAGACTGTTGAGTAATCAACATGGTTATAATATAGCCCCCAGTTACTGGTTACTTTTATCGCGTTTTCTACAGCACGGAAATCAAAATTGTGCATGGAATGCCGGACAAGGATGATGATTGAAGTAACAAGTATGGGAATGAGCATCAGTATCAATGCTCCTTTATAATCCTTCTTTTCGGTAAATATAAAAAGAGGCAAAATAAAGAAACAAACCAGGTACCATGCTTTGGCAATGAGGAATTTGACAGAAAAAAAGAACTCAAGCGAAAATATAACAGCTACTATAAGCCACAAGAATTGTAAAACCACGATCAATACCAGGGGATTGCGCCACCACCATTGAGGAATAATGGAAGGATTTTTTGCCCATACAAACACAAAGAGCAGAAAAAATAACCACATCATGGGTTCATCCGGCAGGCAGGCAGATAGGGTATCGCCGGCAAAAGATATCTGCACCGAGGCAGGGATGCAAAACAAGAGTATCCAGTAGGCTGTCTTCCAGTTGAGCCCCATCAGTACAAGAAAAACGTACACGAAGGCTCCGGCAAAAACAAAATAATCGCCTGTAAGGGCAAAAAGGGCAATGAAGGCAAACAATATGAATATGCTTGCTCTCAGAAACCATTTGCTGAAATTATCATATACCAGGCCCTGGAGCATCAGCGTTGCAAAGAAATTATTGCCTTATAATAAGTAGATACCAATACGATGAAACAGCTAAAGAAAAATCCTAATAACGCACAGGCTATAACAGTAAGTATAGGGCCTGCGCCACTGGGATCAACTGGTGGTTTTGCCTTGGATATTACCTGTGTTAGTCGCAGCTCGTCTGCTTTGCTTCCCGGTGCAAACTCGTTAAGATAGGAGCTGTGTTTGGCCCTGTCTGTAACAAACTGGTCTTTCAGAGCTTCAATGTTCTGTATCTGCTCCATACCTTTACCAAAACCGGTATTTGCAGTACCTTTTACATTCCCGATTATCACATTTTCCCTTGCCGGGCTGATGATGTCGTAAATGCCATATTTATCGCGCAAGGCAGCAAGACTATCTGTCAGAATATTGATAGTACTGTCCTCCTGGTGCACTTTGTCTTTTATGGCATCATAAGCATGTCTTCTCACATTGTTATAATAACCTCTGAAAGATTCTTCAATCACCCTTGCACTTTCATTAGCCACATCTGCAGCAATATTGGGATCCCTGTCGGTATAGCTTATTTCAATATCCTTATACTCTGTCCTTTTTATCTTAAAAGATTTAGTGAACTTTTGTTTTAAACGCTCCATGGCGGTTGGCCTGTTCATATCAAATTTATAAAGCTCAGCCAGGTGTGCATTCTCCACGATCTTCGTTATCACGGTATCAGATTCCGCTAATACGATCACGCGATCTATATCGTCATCGCCCCCGAAATAATCGATGAAGGTCATTTCATTGGCGCTATACAGGTTATTCCTGTCGGTATAAGAAGGATTTGAAACAATAAATTCTGTTTTAGCAGTGTATTTTTTGTTTTTGATCAGGTAAAATGCTGCACCCAGCACCGCGGCTACGCAGCTTACAATAAGAACAAAACGTCTGTGTTTCCTTATTATCTGAACAATTTCTATCAAATCGAAGCGAATGATGGACATATTGTATTTGTATGTGGTTAAAAATATTTTTAAACTTATGAAATTTAAATGAAACCCAATGATTCACTATGATGCCCACCTAAAATACGAAAACCCTTATATCACAGTTTCCCCTGCCTGCATTTTTTCTGCATTCTCTGCAAATTGCAAAGCGTCTATCATTTCCTGTATGTCGCCATTCAAAAAACTATCCAGGCTATATATTGTCATGTTGATACGATGGTCTGTAACCCTGCCCTGCGGAAAATTATAGGTCCTGATCTTTGCAGACCTGTCTCCTGTGCTGACAAGGCTTTTTCTCCTGCGCGATATTTCTTCTTCGTGCTTGCGGACCTCCTCCTCATACAAACGGGTACGAAGCATATTCATTGCCTTTTCGCGGTTGCCAAGCTGGGATCGTTCTGTCTGGCACATTACAACAGTACCTGTAGGAATATGCGTTAATATTACTTTTGTTTCTACTTTATTTACATTTTGCCCCCCTGCACCTCCGCTTCGCGCTGTTTCCATTTTCACATCGCTGTCCCTCATTTCAAAATCCACTTCTTCTGCCTCAGGCATAACGGCAACTGTAGCCGCCGAAGTATGTACACGTCCGCTTGCTTCCGTATCAGGCACCCTTTGCACGCGATGTACGCCACTTTCAAACTTTAAAGTTCCATACACGTCGTCGCCCACCACTTCCAGTTGCACTTCTTTATAGCCGCCTACCGTCCCTTCAGTTTCTGACAATGCAGATACCTTCCATCCCTTTCTCTCACAATATCTCAGGTACATACGCATCAGGTCTCCGGCAAATAAACTGGCTTCATCACCACCGGTACCTGCCCTTATTTCAATAATAGCATTCTTTTCGTCCTGGGGATCTTTAGGTATCAGCATTTGCTGAATTTCATTTTCCAGGCCTTCTATTTGCGAACTGTATTTTTCAATGTCTTCTTTGGCCAGGTCTCTCAACTCCTCATCGCTTTCTTCTTCCAGTATGTTCTTTGCAAATTCAATCCCGTCAAGGCATTTTCTGTAAACATTATAGGTAGCAACAATTTTTTCCAGTTTATGGTATTCACGGCTTATCTGGGAAAATTTCTTATTATCACTTACGATCTCCGGATTAGTCAACGCAACCCCCAGGTCCTCAAATCTCGCCTTAATAGCCTCCAGCTTATCAACAATAGAACTCATATATTACAAACGGAAAAATCCTAATTAAAAGTGTGCGAATTTAGTAAATATACTAACGCTGCCCTATTAATTTAAATAATGTCTTATGTTAAAACCGCAGATGATAAGAAATATTATTTATTTGCAAATAACTCTTTTATTGAACTAAAAGATACAAATCGGAAAACAAACATTGCAATGAGGCCTGCAGCGCCGAATATACCTAACTGAAATAACCAGTTTAGCTGAACTGAATTAATTGCAAAAGCGAATAAAACGACGATCACAAGAAAAAACAAATGAGACAATACCCATTTTATGTGAAAGGGTATTTTTACTGTTTTTGTTGCAGCATATATATAACAGAGCGCAACAAAAACTTCAGTAATAAAAGCAGCGAAAGCCGCACCCAATGCATGATAATGAGGAATGAGATAAAAATTGAGCGAAAGATTTAATATAACACCTGCAGCAGCTATCTTTGTTAACACCTTAAGGCTGCCATTGGATGTAAGCAGGGTGGAATAAACATAAGTAAGACAAAAGGCCGGGAAACAAGCCATGACCCATGCAAAAACCTGCCCGTCGTAAGCAGTGGCCGAGGTATATAGGCGCTGCATAATAGGACCATTCCAAAATGCAGCAGCAACTGCTATTATAAAAGAAACAGGGAGCAGCATATTTACACTAACGTGAATGATCGGGTACACATCATCTTTATGTATTAACATGCGGGCGAACAAAGGAAGCAGCACACCCGCAAACATGATGCCGAACATATTGCCAACATCCAGAAGACGATAGGCCGACATATATATGCTCACCTCATCTTTCCCTGCATTGCCGCAAAGGCGCCCAACCATCACCATATCCGCACGCATATATATGCTCATCAAAAATATAAGCAGGGCATAGGGAAGGCCCTCGCGTATAATATTAGATACAAGGGCCTTATCAAATGAAAAATGAAATTTGATGGGTACTAAATTCCGCAATACTAAAAATGCAGCGATGCAGGTAAGAAAATAACAGATTACCTGGGTCTCAATAAACCACTCCAGTTTTAAATGCTGAGCTGTAGCGGGGTAAATGATCAAAAAGCCAAAGATCAGGATCATTAAAAACCTGTCTGAAACCGACAAAATACCGTCTGCCTTAAATTTGTGCAGGGCTGAGATATTGCTGCGTATAAATAATAAGAGAGTATTGAATATCTGTATAAATAAAATGCCAAGCAGCAAAACAAAATCATACCCCCTGTAGCCTATTACCCACGCAATTGCACAGCTCAGGGAAATATAGCAGAGCATTAAAAGAAGCCTTGCTGTCAGCATTGCCGGAAACAGCGTTTTAAGTTTATCCGGCTGCTGTGCTATGGTGCGGTTATTATAATTTGTAATACCTAGATCAAGTATGATCTGTAAGATCAGGGCAAGATTCAACAATTGAGGATAGGAGCCATATTTCTCATGCCCAAGCCTGTTTTGCACCGTACGATCAATGAAGAAAACCCAAACAGGTTTGATCAAAACATTTACAGTAATGATAAACAAGAGATTTTTTACAAAGAACCGACGCATTAAGTTTCAGAATTTAGCAGAACAATTTTATAAAAGTAGCTCTTTTAAAATTATGGTCGATGAGGTAGATAATAAAGAAATACAATACATATTGACATGTGCGATAAGAGTGACGCGATTTTTTTACTGCTATTAGTGTCCTCGCTCTTATTTAACGTCTTATAAAGTAGAACTCTATTATTCATTTTATGAAATCTAAACTCACTATTCTACTATATGGATTCTTATGCAGCTATGTTGTATTTTATAATGATTATCAGAAACAAAATATTTTTCATGGCGACCCCGAATTTTATTATTTATATCTGCCGGCAATAATAAAGTATCACGATATTGATAAATTTTCTTTTTACGAAGATATTATTCACAGGTACCACCCTGACGACAGCATGATACAAGGGTATTGCCCCATACAGGAAAATACAGGCAGAAAACTAATAAAATATGGAATGGGAGTAGCCTTCTTTGAAGCTCCTTTTTACCTGATAGCAAGTGCATGGTGTGGCTTTACGAACTATACCCCGGATGATGGCTATTCTACACCCTACAAAATTGCATTTATTTTTAGTGGTATCATATGGGTTATGCTGGCACTTTTCTTATTAAGGAGTTTTCTTAAACATTATTTCACCGATTCAGTTATTGCTGTTACAATAGCCTGTATTGCATTTGGCACCAATCTATATCATTATACTGCTTTTGAATTTGGTATGAGCCATCCTTATGCGTTTGTGTTGTTTTCGCTTTTGTTATACAGTACTGATAACTGGTACAGGACTTTGAAAAGACAATATCTGTATTTAGCTGGCTTAGCTATTGGCATGCTTCTTATTACACGCCCTGTAGATGTCATAGCATTGCTGATCCCCCTGTTCTGGAATATTTCTGGTATAAATGACTTGCAAAACAATTACAAGATGGTTGCATCTAAATACAAAGACCTGGCTACAGCAATGCTGATTGTTTTTGTGTTTACGTTTATCCAAATGGTTTATTGGAAATATGTTTCGGGGCATTGGCTTGTATATACCTATTCCGGGGATGATCATTTTGATTTCGGGCAT
>CAIYVS010000532.1 GCA_903929655.1 uncultured Bacteroidota bacterium
ATAACATTGCTTTCTAACATCATAATCCCGATAATATCCATTATCAACATTCCATTTTGGCCATGGATTTACAGGATGGTCTTCATAATTAGGTTCTGCATCTAGTGTAGGCTTTGTTGGGGTATAATTAAAATCTCTTTTAGTAAGTTCCCAACAAGCCACATCGTGACCGCCGCCATGACCAGATTGAAACATATTAATATCAAGCCAGTTTTCATTATGAATCCATTGTGATGTGGAATTGCTGCCTCCAGATGGGTGATAAGTAATAATACATTGATGATTTGTTCCTTCAATGATTCCCTTTGCCATTGCTCTCCAAATTGGCTTCCAGTTATCGCTTTCTAAAACAGCCGGTCTGTCGCCCCCTAAAATCCAAATAATATTAGGTTCATTTTTATACCGATTCCCAATCCATTTACCGTAGCTATAAGCATTTAAGCTATCGAATATAACGGGTCCGTCTCCCCACAATTTTGTTACCTTATCACCCCAAGTAGGCAACAGTCCCACAAATAAATTCCGTTGTCTAGCCATGTGAATGGTACTATCTATTACTTTGAAATATTTTTCATTTGGCTTTTTGGGATCAAGATTTTTTAAAGGCAGTTCGCCATATTGATTTGGTTTTCTAAGTCCATCAAACTCTGCAAGAGCAACTGCTTGAATTACCGTAAACCCTTTTGCAGAACGATTGTCCAAGTATTGTTTTATTTCATGTAAGTTAAGCCGATGAAATAATTCCCATCCAGTGTCACCCAACCAAAAGAATGGAGTACCGTCTTGAAATTGCAGATAATGTCCGTCTTTAGTTGCTTGCAACCGACCATGATTAAATAAGGATTGAGCTGATAGGTTACCAATTAAACAAATTAGCAAACTAAAATAAATAGACAGTTTTTTCATTTCTATAAATATTTGTATCTCTACCCGCTATAAACTTTTTATTTAAAAAGGAAAATCTAAATCAAAAATAAATTTCTCAGGTTTTGGTAAAGGTTTACGAGGTATCATTTCGTTGCGCATAGCAGTGTTGTATACAAATGCAGCAACTACAACAGCTGCTTGTTGCAGGTCGGGAATTGATAGATGATCATAAGTATCCATATTGCTATGATGTGTGCGTGTTTCATACTCCAGAGGATCTTGAATAAACTGAAAGCCTGGAATACCCACAGCATCAAAGCTTAAGTGATCTGTAGAACCTGTATTGCTCATTGTAACACCACCCGCTGCACCCATATCTGCAAATGGTGCCAACCAACTTTTAAATAAGTCACGAACAGCAGGGTTTGACTGTGCATAAATTCCGCGTATTTTGCCGCTTCCATTATCCAAATTATAATAAGCAGAAATATTGGCCTGCTCAGCTGATAACTGCATATTTTGGGGATCTCCAATATGCTTTTTCACATATCCGAAACTTCCAAATAAACCTTGCTCTTCTCCTCCCCATAACGCAATACGAATAGTGCGACGAGGCTGAATACCTAATACTTTAATTATGCGTAATGCTTCCAGCATCACGGTACAACCTGCTCCGTTATCAGTTGCACCTGTACCACCTGCCCAACTATCCAAATGTCCTCCAAGCATTACAATCTGACTTTTCAGTAGTGGATCTGTACCGGGTATTTCAGCAACAAAATTGTATCCTGTTAAGTCATTATCATAAAAAGTATTCTGTACATTCATTTCCAACTCTACTTTTTTATGGTCATTGATAAGTCTGAATAATTTTAAATAATCTTCTCTGCTTGTTTTGATTTCAGGAAGTGTTGCCTCAAAACGTTTGTCGTATCCTGCACCTCCATCTACAAAAACGGTTCCGTCTCTCGAATTACGATCGCTTCTTACTAAACCAATAACCCCTTTTTTACTTAATTATAATTTTGTATAGTAATCTCTTTTCGCATCTGGTAAAAACTGATTCAGTTGATCTGGCGTAAGCATATAAT
>CAIYVS010000533.1 GCA_903929655.1 uncultured Bacteroidota bacterium
ACCGCCTCAAATATTTTACCGTAGTACAGAACACGTTTTTCTTTTCCCTTGTTGTATGTCGGAAGCAATTCAGAATGCCTACACGCAAGAAGTTCGGCTATGGCATCTTTAGAAATTTTCCTTTCCGGCGAGAAGTGTTTCTGCATATCTCTGAGCGTATAGTACTTTGCCTTGATGCCTTTTCTCTCAAAGAGCACGTTCATGGCTCCAATGAGCTGCATAAAGCCCTTTGATGTTGGAAGTGTGCCAGGTATCTTTACCGCAATATTTTGAATCTGGTGATCTTCAATCAAAGAATCCATTTCCAGGATTATCTTTTTTAGCTTTTTCTGTGACCATTTTGTGAGAAATGACCTGATATGCCAGTCAATCAGCTCACCGTTACGCATCAGGGCCACTCCTACTTGTCGCGTCCCCAGGCTAATTCCGAGAACGCCTTCCATATCCTTGTACGAGTGAGGTGTATAATGCGCCTTTGGATTTGTATATCTGATCTGCCGGAATTGAAAGGACTTTATTCAGCTTGCCGCGCAGGTATTCTTCTGAATACGTTGCCACCATTTTGCGATGAGACTGGAGCGAATCCATATCATCGAGGGCATAGGCGATTTCTACTGCTAACTGTTCTTGTTTTGGTGTGAGGTTCATAGATAGTTTATGTTGATTAAGGCTAATAGTGTGGATAACTGGTAAGGTTTTAGAGTATCGAACGTTTACGTTATATATATAAACGTTACGTTATTACGAACGATGCATTTTTTCTGAAATTGTGGGAACATTTTTGCTTCTTTCGGCACATTCTGTGGAAAAATTATGGCGGATTACTACGTTTCTGCTTCTTTTCCTTAAACAGTTCATGACGGTATGTATCAAAGAGGTCGAAGTACAATTCATTCACTAATGTTTTGTAGAGTGCGGAGAGCCGGAGCAGATTCTCCGCGCTGGGCATAGTGATGCCCCGTTCCCAGCGTGAAAGCTGGCTGTTGCTTTTCAAGTGCAAGCGTAGGGTGGCTTCTTTTTGACTGAAGTCCATGAGCCTTCGATGCTTGCGCAATCTGTTTGGAATTTTTCTTCGTCTCTGTGCCATACTTTGAAAGTAGCAAGGAGATGGAGTGGAATATAGACGCTATAATTTGCCGACTTCGGCAAGTAATGTGGAAAACCTACGTTTTTAAAATTGAAAAAAGTTAAAGGAAAAATAAACTTGACTGTTTTAGAGTAAAGCCGTACAGTATGGGCATTATGACTACAGCCAGGCAGCCGAAAAAACCAATAGACCCTTATTTAGATAGGGATTTGAAGAAAATAGATGTCTTTTTCCGCGAACTCAGGCATGATAAAAGCCTGCCGGTGTTTAGCGACTTTCTGGTACAGTGCATATTGTTTGGGATTGGCGAGAACGTGAATCTGAAAACGATGTATCCGAAGCCGTATAAAAAAGTAAGTAAATTTTTACAGGAACATGAGGCCAGGATAAGAGCACTGCAAAAGGAGAAGTAGATTATTTCTGTTTCATATCGGGGAATAGTTCTTCCTGGTATTCCAGGAGCAGATCATGATACAAGTTGTTGACGGTTGTTTGGTATATCAGGCTCAGTTTAAGTACGTATTCCAGGCTGGGCTTGGCAAGACCCCGTTCCCAACGGGAGATTATGGCAGTACTCGAAAGTCCAAGCTTCTTTGCGATATCGGTTTGCTTCAACCCGCTGTGCATGCGATGCTTCCATAACCTGCTTTGTATTTTTCTCTGTGGATGCAGCATAAATAAAAAAGTGTTGCACGTACATACAATTTCTGAAATCGGGTAAAGGAAAACCTCGTGTATGATCGCGAGGTTTCGGTATTACTGCTGTTTTTATTATACTGAAAACGGGAAAATAATCTACTTATGGTGACTGGAACAGAAATACAATGAGATATTCTTCGGAACGGTACACTATTTTGATCTGTGCGCGGCCCAAGTCCCCAAAAGTTGCCACAACAGTAAAAAATAGTTCTAATTTTATTGTAAATTGTATGGTATGGCATTCACGGGGACAATGGAGTTAGTCGGGAAATCAGGGAGAAAGTATCAATTTAACAGCTATGACATCGGCGGCACTTTTTTGAAGATGGGAGGCTTATACTGCTTCACGGCAACTAAAGGAAAGAGCACTGAATATATTTATATAGGCCACACCGCTGATTTATCAACAAGTTTTGTCAGTTCCAGTTTACAAAAGAAGATAGATGCATATAAGCCTACGCACATTTCAATATATGCCTGCAAAGATGAAGATCAGCGCATAAAGGCCGAGAATGATATTTTAAGCAACAAAATAACGCTGTGTAATGATTCGCAGTAATAATTCCGCACTACAATTAAAGCTTTTTAAGCTTTAATTTTTTAGACATGGCCTGCTTAATTTCCGGGGCCATTTCCTTGGCTATTCTCTTGCATATTTCAGGATAGAGATCACCAACAGAAACGCCATACAAGGCACAAAGTTTGAAAGCAAATGGTGTGCTGGGCAATGTGTCTCCATTTTCCCAGCGTTGCAGAGTTTCCTCATTTTTAAGCCCGATATATGACGCAACCTGAGCGACACTCAGTCCTTTGTGCAGACGTGCAGCCTGCAATTTGTTCGGGTTCTTCGTCATGCTAATTCATCACTTCAAGGCCGGTGCTTTTCCTGATAAGGCACATTGTTTTCGGCCTTGGGGTATCGGAGTAGAGCACATACATATCCCCGGAGACAATGCGGCTCTTGCTTTCAAAGACATATCTCGCACCATACATTTTTGCAACAAATGCCTCCGTGGTATCGCCGAATTTAATGTCCCATAGATTCTGAACCTCCGGCACTCTCATAATTTCTTCCCATTCTTTCATGGATATTTCTTTTGGCGTATGCATGGTTCCAGTATCTCAAACCGCCTAATGTACCGTCAAGTATTGTGTATTTGTTTCTTCTATGGTATAATATCTCTATGAAGAAAATGAAGCAAAACAGCCCAAATCTTTGGTTTTACTATGTGGACGACAACAATGTAACTCGTAGAACATCAAAAGCTGAAACGTGGTTTAAAGCTGGTCCACTAAGGAAGTCGGTGAATTTTGAAACCCAAATTGGTAAAGGGATACGGGTATCAACCGTTTTTATTGGGTTGGATTTTAATATAAGTAAGCCCCCAATGTTGTTTGAAACAATGATTATCGGAGGTAAGCGGCATGAAGAAACACATCGGTATGATACGATTACAGAGGCTGAGATCGGTCATAAGCAGATTATAAAGAGCTTAGTTTCAATTAAGAAGTAATCTTTTTGAGGTCAGGAATGTAAAGGTTTGGATCGTTCTTGTCAGAAATGGCAGTTCGAACATCCTCTACGATGG
>CAIYVS010000534.1 GCA_903929655.1 uncultured Bacteroidota bacterium
ACAATTACACATTGTGTTTCTGTTTTAGGATTGTGATATATGATCCCCTTTATTCGAAAATTTTTCCAATAAAATTGCTGCACCTGAAAAAGCAAGCCAGAAAAGAATTTTTTGAAACCACCCTGTTCCAAAATACAAACCTGCCGGTAATGCCACCCATATAGAAAGACAGTAGAAACAATCCATTAACTGCCCCACAAAACTCTTACCGGCCATTACCCTTAATTTATAAATCAAATCAAATGGGCCATCTTCAGCCTGTATCAGGTGTGTGATGCGCCAAATTGCCAGCACTGTCACTATAAAAATAAAATGGTCCATAAACTTAAAATTTCTGTTTGATCTTTACTTTTGTTTTTAAACTGCACGGGCAACATTGGGAAGCCCGTGCAGTATTAAAATTTACTAAAAATAAACCTTGCTTATGCGGCATACGCCATCATACTATGGCAGCCTCTCAATAGCTATCGAAGTGCTGGTTGCATATACACTACTTAGTCCCGTGTTATATCCGTTCGTGATGCGTTGCTGAGCTGTTAAACCTATATACACAACTGTATAAGTTTCTGTAAGCGCAAGCCATTTACCATTTCCTCCTGTAGACGGATAAAAATCTATTTCATTCGAAACCAGGTTAGAGAATTCCCCGGGATCAGCAGTACCTGCACATGGAACATATGACATGGTGTCAACCGTTGTAGGATTTGTCTCAGATGATTTACCTGCAGGAGACTCAGTATGTGTAAATCCGGCCGCGTTACATTTTGATATACTTAAAGAATAATGATCCAGGAATCCATACTGATCGTTTGCTTTAAACAGCACCTTTATCGGGTCTCCTAAATGATCTTCTTTTATCCTGTACAGGTTGCATTCAGCCTTAACAACATTTATACCATCAGCATCTATCCATGCTTTATCAAGCGAAAATCCAAGTCCTTTATTATCTATGTAAAGAGCTATCAGGTCCTTTGCGCCTGCCACCAGGTTGCCGGCAGCATCATAACCTTCAACCATAAAATAGACCGTTCCGGATGCACCGGCTTCATAGATCGAAGAATTCAATTGCATGTAACGATCCAGGTCTGTAAATTCCCAATCCAGCCCATCATGGTATGCTTGTTTCTGAATGTTCAGGTAAGCCGGAGCGTTAGTAGGTATTCCATCTACATTCAGATTCATTGGAATAGGCCCAACCGGGTCCCCGATATAACCGGGAATATTTCTTTTTGAAAAACGTGGATGCGTATAAGATTCACTTACAAACTGCCATGTACCGCCTGGCTTCTTAAAACGGATAGTATAATAGCTGATCATAGGGTCATTTGCATTTCGCTGCATATTATACATGCAACCCTTTACATCAATAATGCCGCCCCAGCATGAACAAACTGCTGCGAAACCTGCCTGCGATCCGCCAACATGCACAGTACCATCAGCATGTAAATGATTACCATAACTATTCCTGTCCAGGTCCGCTGCCGCCAGGCTTCCGCCTACGTTTTGATTGCCACCTAATTCCACATCACCGAGGCCACCTATCAAATTACCATTAAAGCAAAGCGATGGTGCCGTAACTTTTGAACAAGGGAAGCATAAATTAAGATGGTAAAGTATTGGTATATCCCAATACGGGGCACTCTCATAAAGCACACTGGATGGAGGATTAGCCGCAGGAACACTAACAATTATATCAGGACGGTAGGCAATTGCCTGGTTTTCACCAATAGCCACATCAGCTATAGCATCAAAGGCTGCTTCGTATGCCGGGTAATAAAAACGGAAAATATAATTACCTGCACTGTCCGTAATTGTTGAGCCCAGCGCGTCTCTGTCACCAGTCCCCGTATAGGCACCGCCGTTTAATTCAGAAATAGTACGATCATAATCAGTAAAATTCAAAGTCAGGTTAGGCAGGCTTTCGTTCACACAAGGACGCATGATACCCTGTTTGATAGCGGCCAGTGCACTGATATCGTACGAATAAGATTTTGCGTTGGCTGCAGCCGGTATTGCAACAGAACGTGCATGTTTAAGAGTGCTCATACTGTCCTGGCTTGTTTTTACTGTTTGTTTCGCCTTTGCACTATCTGTTTTAATAATGTCATAAATATCTGCAACTCTTCCCACGGCCTGGCTTGTTGATGTCAGATTGATCATCATTGGCCTGAACGGATCAGGAGGATTAGGATTGCCCGGACCATATGGAACCCGCTCAGGATAAAGTTGTTTAATAACACCTGCGAGTGTAGGATTTTGTAAAGCAAGTTGCAATTGCGCCGCTGTTTCAATAACCAGCCACCTGGGATAACACGGGTTATAATAACATGGGGAAGAATAGCAGGATGCATTTCCGTAAATAACATAATCATTCCCTGTGTTTGGCGTAGAACAGCTTAAGATGATATCATCTAAAATCGGATCATTACCCGAATCCGCATCATTTGAATTGATATCAAACACAATATTGCCACTGTGGATGGCAGGAGTACCAAGATGGGCATCTGAATTGGTAAATACCCCTCCTTGTTTACTTTGAATATTAATGGTCCAAAGCCTGCCTGCAGACACGTTGACAAATACAGACGTACCGGCATTACCGGAATGCACCCCGTCATTGGCTGTTCCTGT
This sequence comes from uncultured Bacteroidota bacterium, assembly GCA_903929655.1. GTDB lineage: Bacteria > Bacteroidota > Bacteroidia > Chitinophagales > Chitinophagaceae > JABDGU01. The sequence goes on from CAIYVS010000534.1 coordinate 2,632, forward strand.
ACCGGCTATAACAAACCTGCGTTCGGTTATGTTGTCTTCAATAGATTTTACCTGGACAGTCCAGGGACCTTGCATTGTAATGTACATAATGGTATTGTTTTCACTTTTTGCCTACTCTATACCCTTTTCGGCGACTGGGTGCTTACTCTTTTTCAGGATTTTCAGCATGTTCCCTTTTTACTTTTCCGGAATTGTAACAATGATTTTAAGCGCTCAATTTTTGTCACATAAATCACGATACAAAACTGCGTACTAATAAAAAAGTGTACAAGGTTGTAACAACTGTATGTATAAATGTTTTCAGCTGTACATTCCACTGCTTTTAACGGTTTTTGGGATAGCGTTAAATAACGGTACAGGCTCGGTTAAATAACGGCATTTGCATTGACACAAAATTCGCGAAACCCATTACAGGAATCACTTTGAGTCTCAGGCCTGCTGATTAACCACTTAATAATTAAAGAAATAACTATAAAAAACAAAACAGAAAGGATACTTTAGTATGAAATTATTTTTAACCCTTTAAACAGAAAGTAAATGGACATTTTATTCACAATTTTACTATTAGACGTCTCAAGTTGTACCATTGATATCATATTAGGGGCAACAGTTTCAGGATTGTTAATGGGAATTATTGGCTACATGATAGGGCGTTCTTCCTCAGGCTCAAATCCTCCTGTTTCGCCGTTTGCCGGCCTGGATGCATGCATGGCACAAAACCTGGTACAGAATTACCTTAAGAGCGCCCCTAATGCTTCTTATACAGACAGTGCCAATCAGTCTGCAGGCAACGTGCCTGATGCCACTTCAGTATGGTTTTCTATAGATACCATACTTGCCTTCACCAACGAAATTGCCAAAACCACAATCCTCCCTAATACTCAACTGGGCATCAGGATGTATTATGGCAGATATCCCCAGGATATCAATGATCCCATATGGACCTCACCGGCCGTAAGTACCAGTTTAGTTAGTCGTGGACTAAGTGCTAAAAATTATGCCGGCAAGCATACAGTACTGATGGTACCCACTTATTTTGATACTACCGGCAATATGAATATTGATTTCGACCCATGGACAACCAATGATCTTACAAACCTGCCATCGGGAGCAGGTAGCGATTCACTCATCCAGACTGCATTTAACAGCAGTAAAGACGCAACCTACAAGTCCCAGT
>CAIYVS010000535.1 GCA_903929655.1 uncultured Bacteroidota bacterium
CTGCTTCTGCAATCCTTTGAGTTCTTTAATACTCTCTTTGACAACAATAGTTAGCTTCTTTGGCATACGCCAAAGGTATTATTTTTTAGTGTAATTTACAAGTCTAATTTGTATTACTTCTCTTACAGCAAATACAGAACGTGTCTTTATGGAATACACAAGGCAGGTATCTAAGGAACCCGATATGTTGGTTGCAGAAGTACTCGAGATAAGGGATAATTTGATTATTGCATCCAGGGTCTATCATGGATAGCAGGAATCAAATTTTATCTCACCAGTGTTATACTGCCTTTAAAGTTTTCGTTTACCCCGTTTTTAAAAGTGGCTTCAATCAGGTAAACATATACACCCTGTGGTTGCGGCACATTGTTATACTTTCCATCCCAGCCACGGCCATCAATATTAGTAGTTTCAAAAAGCAATACACCCCAGCGGTCAAATATTTTCATACTGAAAGCAGCAAGCCCGCTGCTTAATAACTGTCGCGGTAAGAAATAATCATTTATACCATCTCCATTCGGCGTAAAAATATTAGGTATGTCAATATAGCAATCCTTATTAACCGTAACACTATCTGTTGCCGTGCAGCCACCGATAGTAACAGTAGACCAATATTCGCCAGGTTCCTTTACCAGGATAGCCGGGCTGGTTTCGCCCGTGTTCCACAACCAGCTCGCAGCCCCGTTGCCAAAATTAATCAGGTCTTTGATACTGATAGCAGCAGCATTGGGGCACATAACAGTATCAGGCCCCAGGTTAATTGTCGGGTAAGCATTTACCTTGATGATTTTTGCAATGGAAGTATCAGGGCAGAAAGCATAATTACTGCTGAAAGTAATAATAAAAGTGCCGGGAATATCATAAGCATGGCTTATGGGATTGCGGTCGGTAATAGTAGTATTCTCACCATCACCGAAATTCCATATCAACTCCGTATTACCCATATGCAGGTAATCGCCTGTAAAAGTAATTCCCTTGCCCTGGCAAAAAACACTGTCACTCATAGAGAAATTAATAAAAGGCAAAGAGTCCACAACAATGATATGGTATACCGTATCAAAACAAGGCACGAAATCAGCAACAGCCAGCATCACCTTATAAACGCCGGGCAAATTAAAAGTATGAACCGTGTTCAGGGTATTATCAGTTTGTCCGTCAGCATAAGACCACAGATAGCTTGGGTTGATACCATTCTGCACCGTTGTAACCGAAGTATTGGTAAAATTAACAGTCCCATCCTGGCACAGCGTATCCTTATCAGTAGTGAAAGCAGCATGCAAAGGATGCACCAGGTTAATAGCCTGCACACTGGAATCATTACAGATAGGGTTGGAAGCATAAAGTTTTACACTATAATTACCCTGGTTCACAAAAATATGTGTAGGATTAGTAGCGGTATCAATAGTTCCGTCACTAAAATCCCATCTGTAATGAGCTGCCCTTATGGTATTGTTGGTAAATATCACAGTATCCCCATGGCAGCCATATTTTATATTGTAAAAAAAGTTGGCATGCACACTGGTATCTGTTACAGAAACCAGTACAGAATCAGTCCAGTTGCATCCGCCCTGATTAGCAGGGGTGGAAACAGTGATATAATAAGTAGTGCTCGCGGTAGGGTTAATGGAGGGATTTAAAGTAGTAGCCCCAAAAACAATAGAACCCGCAGGTGTCCAGCTGATACTATAAGTGAGCCATGAAGTAGTATTTGCAAGGCTGCCGTGCAGCACATCATTAAAAATGCCGCAACCTACAAGGTCTGTCGCGGTACCTGCTTTTACTGTGGCTGTAGGAACTATAAGAAAAGTTGAATCAGCAACCGTACCCCCGCCACATCCTGAACTGTCTATTACCGTAATGATAGAACTGGCTGTAGAAGTAACAGTAACAGTACTGCCCGAGCCGCTAATAACTGCAGGGCCATTGACAACAGACCATGTAAAAGGGCCAACACCTGAAACTGTCAGTGTTACGCCCGTTCCTGTTCCGCAATAGAATGAGGTATCGCTCACGCCACTTGTTATGCCACCTATCGGGCATGATGAAAAATCATATGGACTTGGGTTCAGCGAACCGATTGCCGTGGAAAATGAAACATTTGAGCCAGAAATAGCACCAGCGCGAAGACTATTGTTATAGGCATATACCGTATTATTAATAATAGCCATTCCTCCGCCGGAAGATACTGCCGGCATCCCGCTCAAGGTCCACGAATTGATCAATGTACCTGCAGAATTAAATTCATGAAGCCACTGGTTGCTGTTGCAGCTCAATATATAATAGTTGCCTGCACAATCTCCCTGTATATCATGTGGGCCATCCCAACCGGTGTTTGAAGAAAGAAATGAACCGTTTGCAGTACCGTCATATCTGTAAACATCTCCGTTAGCATCGGTCATATTAAAAACATAATTGCCACCGCTGCCGGGATTGCACGCGGTGGAATTACCTGAATTATAGCCTGTATTTACCCATGTACTGCCATTATAATAATAATAAGCGTAGCCACCGCCAGACGATACAGATGCATAGAAAGTTATAGCAGGAGTAGCAGCATTTAAATTTTTTCCAAGCGCCAGACCTATCGAACCCGAAGGCGGTGATATACTGTTTGTTGTAGGATTGGTTGCAGAAATAGCTAATGTAGGATCAAGGTTTTGTATGGTGCCATTTGTCCCTAAATAATAAATCAGGTTGGCACTTGCACCAGTACAGTCAGGCAGTTGGGCCCACATATTTGTGCTCCAACTCAGGCAGCAAAATATAAACACCGACAGTAATAAATTGTGATTGGTAACAGTTTTCATAATATGTAAAGCTTTCAACATGTTAAGATAAAGCATATTCTTTAAACTTGTCAATTTTTTTCTATGCAAATCGTATATATTTTTTTGCATAAGGTTACTTCCTTTGATACAGAAGCCTTAGCATATAAA
>CAIYVS010000536.1 GCA_903929655.1 uncultured Bacteroidota bacterium
CTTAGCCTACTCATATTTTTCTTGTCAACTTGTCAAAAACGTTTAATTTTGACTAAAATATTCAGATGAAAACAATGAGTGTCGGAGAGTTTAAGGCAAATTTTTCGGAAGTACTGAAGCGGGTACTTGCGGGTGAAGAAATTGGCATACTGTACGGAAAAAAAAAGGAGATCGTTGCCAGGTTAGTGCCTAAAAGCACTGGTAAAAAACCGAGAAGAAAGTTAGGCATATTGGAGGCCAAAGGAAAAATAAAATTTGCTACAGATTTTAAAATAAGTGAAGAAGAATTTTTAGGCCTATGACTTACCTCCTCGATACCCACTATATGCTTTGGGCCATTGCAGATACCAAAAAACTATCCGCTGCCATAAAAGAGATTATTACAAACCCGGAGAATAGAATAATAGTAAGTGCAATAAGTTTTTGGGAAGTTTCCCTGAAAAGCAGTTTAGGCAAGCTGCAAATCAGCGGTTTTGCACCCGAGGATCTACCCGATGCATGTTTACAGATGGGTTTTGAAATTGAAAATTTATCCGCAGAGGATAGTAGCAGCTATCACCAACTGAAGGCTACTTATCATAAAGACCCTTTCGACCGTATGCTGATATGGCAAGCCATGAGGAATAATTATACCTTTGTAAGCAGCGACAGCACAATGAAAAAATATGTTTCTGAAGGTCTGAAAGTATTGGCCGGAAATTAAAGCTGCTAAGAATTCAGACTGAATAAAAACACGAAAATTTAGTTCCTGCTACACAAACCTTTTTTTAACAACACCACATGCCTCATTGGACCTCCATCCTCAAATACCATCACCTGCCTGCATTACTTGCCTCTGGCAACGAAGCCATAGCCTTCTTTGCGGCAAGAGACCTGCAGGGCAAAACCCATCAAAGCCCCGAAACCCTTTGGGATTTGCCACCTGCACAAAAGATACTGCGCAAACAAAAAAAAACGGCTCATGGACATACCCTGCGGGCGATACTAAGATCCGCTCTGCCGAAAACTATGACCAGATGGAAACTTTTCGCCAACTGGGATACCTGGTAGAAATGTATGGCTTTAATAAAGCAAATCCCGCTATTCCTAAAGCCATGGACTTCTTGTTTAGCTTCCAAACAAAAGAGGGCGATATAAGAGGCATACTCGGCAATCAATACACACCCTACTATACTGCAGCTATGCTGGAGCTTTTTATAAAAGCAGGCTATACCAATGATGCACGTATAGACAAAGCTTTTAAATGGCTGGCCTCCATTCGCCAGGATGATGGAGGCTGGGCCATACCTTTCAGAACGCTGAATAAAAAGCTGGAACTCATAAGTACCCAGTCTCCAACACTCGAACCCGACAGGAGCAAACCAAGCTCTCATTTGATTACAGGTGTTGTATTGCGAGCTTATGCTGCACACGATACATATCGCAATACCGCAGTGGCTCAACAGGCAGGCAAACTGCTGCTCTCAGCCTTCTTTAAAAACGATCATTATCCCGATCGCAGGGATGCCAGCTTCTGGCTCAAATTTACTTTCCCCTTCTGGTTCACCGACCTGCTCTCTGCTATGGATAGCCTTTCCCTGTTGGGTTTTAAGAAGTATGAACCCCAAATGGAAAAGGCCATTAAATGGTTTGTATCACAACAGCAGGCAAGCGGGCTATGGAAATTAAAAGTCCTGAAGAATGACCGCACTGAATCTGAGCTATGGATATCCCTAGTCATTTGCAGGGTGTTGAAAAGGCTGTATGAGTGAGGCTGTTCGAAGCAACGTAATCACTTGGCCCAATCAAAACCGTCATTGCCTTTGGAGGACCTGTGCGAAGGACCAAGGCGTGGCAATCTCCTGAGAAATAGATTTGCCGCCCAATAGAATTCCCCTCACGATTCACAACTTTTTTGCCTACAACTTCATTTCCACTCCTCACCACCTCTTGCCACGCCGGCTTCAACGTTTAGGGTTTTTCTGAACATTTTTAAAAACTCCGTAAAAACACGCTTGCTTTATTAAAATCTAATCTCATACTTTGTAGGCGCAATTGCATTCTAAAAAGTGCAACAAATATCAATGCAGCTCAATAGTTCATTTTTCTTGAAACCTTCAAACATTTTGATTTATGCCGGAGCAAAAGAATAAACCTAAAGGCATATTTTCAAAATCCGCAATTTCCATATGCCTCATATTATCGTTTGTCATGCTGTTAATATTCGTCGCTAACAAAAACGGTTACGATGACTTTTCGTTACAAGTACAAAAACTATTTAACGTAACTTTTAAAAATACGCACAGACCAGATACATTAGGTCATAACCCTACCATGTCCATTGAAATCGATTCAACATTCAATATTACACCAGCTTCTTTTGCAGATAACGATATAATACAGGAGCTTTCAAAAACCTTACATAGAACCTTTGCTACTAATTCTAAAAACATCATCTCATTTAAGTACCCTCTTCTCAAGCCAGATAGTGATAACTATTATACTTTCAGAGGAGACATCGCGATAACAGTTTTACTTAACAATGGACAGGGATTCACGCTTAGCGGTCCAACTAAATATAATAACGGCCCCACTTTTAATAAGACGAAAGTCAAAGATGCTTATGATGCACAGGTCAAAAATATCATACATAACCACCTTGACACTATCACAAATCAGCTAATAACACGGTCATGGAACAAATAAAATATTTAATCTGCATTATTATACTTTTGGCCATTAGTCATAATGCCATTTCTAAAAACAACAGATCCGATTTCAAAATAGCAAATGCGCCGAAATTGGAAAATAAATTATTATACACAACCAATTCCGCTTTAAGCGAAGGTGAATTCCTGTTACCGTTTATCGAATCACAATTAAGAACATTTACTTTTGCCGATTCTCCCAAAAAACAAATTTTTTCAACAGTTGAAAATTTTGCGATCCTAAATTATCCAAAAAAAATCAGGGCTTCATTTTCAAGCTACATAAACAAGAATAACCATGTAGGCGCTGATATCGAAAAAAGTGATGTCTCTTATAAAATTGACAGCGAATTAATTACCTACCTTTTAAATAGTAACTACTATCTGGAAATAAACATCAACAAATTCAACTCTATATTGGAATACGAATTTATACTCTTTAACATCTCTAAAAAAGATGATAAAGAAAAGCATAAAAATGTTAACAAACCAAATCAATTACCCGAATTAAATTATTACAATTACCGCTTTGCCTCTGTATTTATCAATCCCGATCATGATGATTACAAAGAAAAACTTACTCAATCATTAAAGCAACTTATATCAGAAGCCACAAGTCCTCCCATTCCTGTCATAAGTTTCAACGATAAAAATTATTCCGGCAATGATAGTACTATATATATTGAGTCTAATAAAACAAATACCCTATCAGCCTTTACCATTGATCATGACTGCCCCCAGGAAAACATTAAACTTCAATGGAAAGACATTTATAGATATATGAACGAACAGGATACAATAGGCACAATCAGTCAGCATATCGATAATAAAGATAAAGTTCAGAATATTCAACTGGATAGTGGCAAATACTATTTTTATTTGTCCGCCAGCGATGGCATTAATAACGTTAAAAAAAAGTATACCATTTACTCAATACCTAAAGCATCAATAGGCGTTAATAATGTTAGGACAGACCTTATGGAAAAGCTATTTCATAATTTCAAGCTCAAAGACGTTTTAACCTTTAATAAAAATGAAGCTGTATTCGATAAATATTCTTTTACAGACAACATAACTAATTCTCCGGACGATTTATATATTTTCTATTCTAAAAACTACCGCTTAATATACAATTCCTACCACTTCAACATTCTTACACCAATACAAGATCATAACAATATCGATTTCTATTACTATAAAAAACCATCTACAGACTCCCCGAAATTTACAAAACAAAAACTGTCAGATACTACAGGAAGATATATTCTTGACGATAATGAATATTACTACAAATACAATTCCACATCAACAGTTTCAGACCCACCCTATGTGCAACTATACAAATACAATTATGAAATTAGGCCAAAAGACATAGACGGCTACTTTGTAAAAAAAATTCCCTTGATAGATAAAATAATGGTTAACATCACCAATAAGGGCATAATCAACACTCAATTTATCAATATACACTACCACCGGCTTCACAAAGCTTCATTCACAATAAACACATCCTTATTTTCCGAAAGCTACAATCATCACAACGAATTATATGCAGAGGTACAAGCCGGCATTTCCTTCCATTTAAAACACTTCACCCTTTACTCAATGGTAGGGAGTCAAAGCAGAAATGGACTTACTGACTATTACTTAAATTATAAATTTGATAAGTTTACCTCATTGAAAGAAGGCGTCCTCGTTAATCTTATTCATTTTAATAACAGCGCTCTATTATTTAACTATAATATCAGGTATGCACCTGTCTATGATAATGGCTTGAATTATCTCGTTAATAGAATATTGCAAAATGGCGTTGGCCTGAATTTTAGGTTTAACCTGTTCAACAATTCTAAGAACAACTTCCTTTTTAATCCTTTTATGAATTACTATGTTGGGCGTGGCACAACAACAGACAACACACTTTATAGTTTCGAGTTAGGCTTTAGGTTTGATATATTATTTGAAAAGAAAAACTAAACAGTCTGGTTTGGCCAGTCTTTAAATATTACTCCGATGCAGCTGACAGGGCTACATTGCAACAGCATTCAATCTCCACACTGCCTGCTGGGCTTACCTTCCAGCCCGTTAACAATTTCGCCTTTGTTGGTATGCCGTGCTGGTTTTTGTGCGATTGCAATACCAACAAACATCGCACCCCAGCTCGACCTAGTGTTTTTTCACTACATCGAAAGTGGCATCCCAATCTTATGATCGGCTTTTTGCCCTCTAATGAATTCAAAGACCAATACAGGCGCAGGTTCTGGCCCATTAACAAATTCTTTCCCGCGCTCATAGCCACTTTCAAAAAAATATTTGCATACCCCTATTTTTATCTCTTTTTAGTTTTAGTCTCAATTTTCTTTTGCCCTTTCGCGGGCGGCAAAAAGTTCTCACCTGTTACCACACTTTTGCCTGTTTTCGCTTCCAGTTCCAAACGTGCGTTTTTCGCCACAGCTCCACCTTTTTTCCCTGCTTTCGCGTTTTGCGGCAGGCCCTTTGCCTGTTCGCTTTCTGCTATCTGCCGAGTAGATAATTCCGCCAGGGCTGTAAAGATCAGTTCAGCCTCATTCATATGGTCGCGCAGGTTTTGGCTTTTCAGTCCCTTTAGGTCTTTGTGCTTTTTCACCGTTAAGCCCGTCCATTCCTGGTGTATGATATTGGTAAGCATCACAAATTCATCACCCTCTTTTACACCTGCCTCTTTCCAGTAATCCGTTAGTTTGTTTCGGGTCTCCTGGCCTGTCATGCGTTGTTGTATCCATTTTTCGCTACGCCCCAGCTTTTGCCAGTTTTCCCTTGCCCTGTCAAGGCCCTGCCCTGGGTCCGACATTTCCTGCATACGCTCATAGCCTGTTTTTGCCAGCCATTGCTTAAAAGGCTCCGCTTTAGGCGATGGAATGGATTGTATGATACGCAATAATGTTTCCGTATCAGCTACATCTGTTTCCCGGTTCTTGCCATCATCCGCAAGCATTTTCAACCGTACGATTTTTTCGTACGTTTCACTACCTTCTGCTGTCAATTTCTTTTTTAAATCACTCCAATATCTTTTAGGAATGCTGCTATTGGTAAGTATCTCAATTACGTCAATCACAGAAAAATACCATTTCTCCTCTTTGATGTCCCAATGTGTACGTACTTTCTTTTCTTCAAATAATTTTATGTCGCTCATTATTTCAATTCCCAATTATGTCGCATTTGCTCAAATTTAATATGAAAGCATAGCTACAAAATGGCTTTTTAGAAGGAACATCTAAGATACAAATAATTCATTTCACAGTACAATCCCATACCAAAAATTAGGTATGGGATTTATCTTTTCTTATTTTTCATATCAATTCATCTCAAAAATAATGTGAGTTCAAGAGGTAGAAAAGGA
>CAIYVS010000537.1 GCA_903929655.1 uncultured Bacteroidota bacterium
AGAAAAAATATCTCGGTTCTCTCCGCTTCTCTTTTATTTCTTAGTCATAATTTAACTATTTTATTTACCTTACCGCTACTCTTCATTTTTAGCATAGCCTGAAAGGTCAAGAGCAGGACAATAGCAAATGGTAGCACCATCTTCCTCAAAAATAATCAGGGGCAGACTAAATTCTACATTCAGACTGCTTTCTAATTGTAATTTACCCTTTGCACCTAATAAACGACCTTGTTTACTCATATTGCAAATTTACTAAGGAAATTTTAAACATTACTCATCCCTCCACTCCTTACCCGTCATATTCAGAAATACATCTTCCAGGCTGGCAGCTTTCAGTTCTTTTTTACGCTGGAAGCCAGTTGCCACCAGTTTATCAATAAGCGCATTGGGGGTATCTAATGATATGATCTGGCCGCTGTCTACTATGGCTACACGTTCGCAAAGCTCTTCGGCCTCATCCATATAGTGGGTGGTAAGCACCACGGTGGCGCCACGTTCGCGCACTTGTTTTATCAGGTCCCAGAGATTGCGGCGGGCCTGGGGGTCGAGCCCGGTGGTGGGTTCATCCAGGAATATGATCTTGGGATCGTTAATAAGCGTGGTTGCGATAGAAAAACGTTGTTTTTGTCCGCCGGATAGTTCTTTGAATTTGCTTTTGGCCTTTTCTGTCAGGTTTACAGTTTCCAGCAGTTTCATCGGGTCCACCTCACGGTTGTATAAACCTGAGAATAATGCAATGATCTGTTTCAGGTTCAGATTGGGATAATAACCTGCAGCCTGTAATTGCACGCCTATAATGGTTTTAATGGCCTGCGGATCTTTGTCCAGGTTCATGCCATCTACCCAAACTTCGCCGCTTGTTTTGTCGCGGAGGGTCTCAATGATCTCGAGCGTAGTGGTCTTGCCTGCCCCATTGGGGCCCAGGAGCCCAAATATCTCTCCTTCTTTCACTTCGAAACTGATACCCTTTACGGCAGTAAAATCTCCGTATTTCTTTACCAGGTCTTTTACTTTTATGATGGCGGTTGACATTGAATATTTATGATTTGAGAGGTATGATTTATGATTGCAGGTGTAAAATTAGGGTTTATCTGTTATTAGCGCACATTAGACTATGTATCAAAAGCCCTATTTTTTACTTTCCCGTTCCAGATCTTTTTCCAATTGTACCAAATCAGAATATGGAGCAGAATCAACTGATTCCCATTTTTTCTTATGCTTCAATCTATTTCTGACAGCAATAATACTTGTATTTCTATTATTCTGAAAAATTGGCAAAATCAATTTTCGAACATCAAAATCAGTTGGATCATAATACATCCACACATTAATTAATAAAGGTAATTCGCGTTCATTTATAGTATCTAATAATTGAAGTTCTGATAGTTCAATTTTCATAGTGTCCTTGTTCTCATGAGACTCTATTCCATCTGAATTACGAGTATAGGCGATAAAAATTCTTCCTATAGTTTGAACACTTGTGTTTTGAAATTTAGCATTTTGTTTTTCCCAATATTCTGTACTTGGATTAACAGAAGTGCATACTATTGTATCCTTTCCATGAACGACATATTCTGTTGCATTAGCTGAATCTTCAGTAAAAACAACATAGGCTGTATCATATATTTTTCCAGCAGTCTTATTAGGTTTAGCTGAATGACAACTAGTAAAAGGAATGCTTCCTACCAGTAAACAATATAAGACATAATTTCCTTTCATTTTTATTATTTTTCAATCAAAAAACAAGACCTGTGCAACCTGCCCTGGAAATC
>CAIYVS010000538.1 GCA_903929655.1 uncultured Bacteroidota bacterium
GCGGTAATTTGCCAAACGGTCTGGTCAATCATAAATGTGGGTTCAGTGTCTTCCGCATTCATTTGAAGTGCGGGTAAATAAGATACCGGAACGAACCAGTAAGTGTTTTCAAGATGGTGCCATTTTTGGTTCATAAAAAAGAAGTTTTCATAGATACAAGTTAGTATAAAAATCAATTGTAAAAAATGTTAAGCTTTTCGGACCCGAACCAATTAGTCTTGAAAATGAAATACTTGCAGACAGCCCGAAAAGGTATAAATAACAAAAGCCACTGCTGTAGCGGCTTTTATGTTTTTGTGAACTCTATTGGACTCGATACAAATTTATTATAAACGCATTATGGAATTCTTGAATCAATATATAACAAGACAGGAACAGAACGGTGCCTACGCGCGAAAAGCTAAATAAGGAGTGGGGAGCCTGGACGCAAAATAAATAAACATACGCCTGCCCCCTCTCAAGATAGGAAGTACGTGATACAAAGAACCTTTATTTGGCTGTTTGCAGGTTCTCAGGAGATTTCTCCTTTCGTCGAAATGGCGGCTTTAATGGAGCTATTCGGGGCCATTTTCTGTGGTATTTTTCCACATATCCACATTTACCTATTTTTTAGCAGGATATTAGCTGATTTCTTGCGTTTTAAGGCCAAAAAACGCTTATTTTTCCGTACATTCGCACATCTTTTTAAAGCCAATTATGGAGCCAAACAACGAGGATTTACTGCCGCAGGATAATAATAACGAAACAAATAAAATAGTACGGGTAAATATTGAGGAGCAGATGAAAACTGCATACATAGATTATTCTATGTCTGTAATTGTTGGACGTGCGTTGCCTGATGTGAGGGATGGGCTGAAACCGGTGCATCGCCGGGTTTTGTTTGCGATGCATGAATTGGGCAATACTTTTAATAAGCCGTATAAGAAATGTGCCCGTATAGTAGGGGAAGTATTGGGTAAATACCATCCGCATGGTGATACGGCGGTGTATGATGCGATGGTGCGCATGGCACAGCCCTGGAGTATGCGCTATATGATGGTGGATGGACAGGGTAACTATGGCAGCCAGGATGGTGACGGACCGGCAGCGATGAGGTATACTGAGGCACGCCAGCAAAAACTGGCTGAGGCTATGCTGGACGACCTGGAAAAGGATACGGTGGATTTTGCATTGAATTTTGATGATTCCTTACAGGAGCCAACTGTATTGCCTACACGTATTCCACAATTGCTGGTAAACGGATCATCGGGTATTGCGGTGGGTATGGCTACTAATATGATGCCGCATAACCTGACGGAGGTTATAGATGGTTGTATTGCCTATATCGAGAATAAGGAGATAACGATTGACGAACTGATGAAGTTTGTGAAGGCCCCGGATTTTCCTACGGGTGGAATTATTTTCGGGATAGATGGTATTAAGCAGGGTATGCATACGGGCAGGGGCAGGGTGGTGCTGCGTGGCAGGGTGAATGTGGAGAATACCAAGAGCGGCAAGGAGCAGATAGTTATTACGGAGGTGCCTTACCAGGTGAGCCGTGATGCACTGGCTGAAAAAATAGGTTATTTAGTAAATAATAAGATCATAGAGGGTGTTACACATGTTGCGAACGAATCTAATAAGGATGGTACGCGTATTGTTGTGGAATTGCGCCGGGATGCTGTGGCGCAGGTTATCATTAACCAGTTATATAAATACAGTGAGCTGCAAACTTCTTATGGTATCAATAATGTGGCACTGGTTGGTGGCAGGCCACGCACACTGAACCTGAAGGACCTTATTTCCGAATTTGTGATCTTCCGCCATGAGGTGGTGGTGAGGCGTACCAAGTTTGAACTGCGTGAGGCTGAAAAACGTGCACATATACTGGAAGGGTATATTATAGCACTGGACCACCTGGACGAGGTGATAGCACTGATACGTAATTCTGCTAATCCTGAAATAGCGAAAGAAGGTTTGATAACGCAGTTTGGCATGACAGAAATACAGGCCAAAGCTGTATTGGAACTGCGTTTGCAGAGATTGACGGGAATGGAGATTGATAAGATTCGCGAGGAACATGCTGAACTGATGAAAATAATAGCAGGCCTGAAAGAAATACTGGCAGATGAAAGTTTGCGCTATAAGATTATCAAAGATGAGTTGCTGGATGTGCAAAAGAGATTTGGAGATGCGAGGAGGAGCGAGATACACTATATGGCGAATGAAATGCGTATTGAAGACCTGATAGAGGAGGAAGATGTGGTGATCACGGTTTCTCACCTGGGTTATATCAAACGCACATCGAATATGGAATACCGCGCACAACGCCGTGGTGGCCGTGGTGCAATGGCAGGACGTACACGTGATGAAGATTTTATAGAGCACCTGTTTGTGGCGTCTACTCACCATACTTTATTGTTCTTTACAGAAAAAGGACGTTGCTACTGGATGAAGGTATATGAGATACCTGAGGCTGATAAGAATGCAAAGGGGAGGGCGATACAGAACCTGATACAGTTGCCGCCTGACGATAAAATACGTACTGTTATAGATATACCTAACCTGGAAGACAAGGAGTATATTGAATCGCACTATATTGTTTTGTGTACCAAACAGGGTATTATCAAAAAAACTTACTTAGAGGATTTCAGCCGCCCAAGGCAGAATGGTATTAATGCTATTACCGTGAATGAGGGCGACCAGTTGCTGGATGTTTCATTGACTGACGGCAGTTCTTATATTATGATGGCTGTGAAGTCGGGCAGGGCAATTTGCTTTCCGGAAGATAAGGTACGCGCAACCGGACGCGGCGCTATAGGCGTATTTGGGATAGAACTGGACGAGCATAGTGATGAGGTAATAGGCATGATCTGCATACCTAAGGAAAATATTACCAAGCAGATCCTGGTAGTATCAGAAAGAGGGCTAGGCAAGCGTACACCATTCCTTGAGAAGATGGAGGACGGAGAAAATACTGATGACCTCTCTAATATTGTTTCTATTACAGATGCTGAAGGTAATGTGCATCATTACCAGACTGCTTACAGGGTTACTAATCGTGGAGGGAAGGGTGTGAGGACGATCAACATTACACCTAAGACCGGCGCACTGGTAGGTTTGCTGGCAGTGGAAGAGAAAGATGACCTGATAATAACCTGCCGCAGCGGTGTAACCATACGCATGAAAGTGGAGAAGATACGTGAAGCGGGCAGGGCTACACAGGGTGTGAAACTGATAAATATAGACGAGGGGGACGAAATAGCAGCGATAGCCCGTATTGACGAGCAGGAAGAAGAAGAAACGGAAAGCGAAGGTGAAAATCCGAGCACTGAAAACAATGATGCGGATCAGAGTCCGACAGAATAAAATGATATAATATTAGAGCTGCAAAAATAATATCTCGTCTTTTTAAAAGGGAGATTACTTTTGCAAAAAAAAATATAAAACAAATTACATAATGAAAAAACTGGTTTTAATTGTACTGGCAAGCAGTATAAGCCTGTTGGGCTGGGCGCAGAAGCAGAATATACAATCTGCGATGAACTATTACAGGGATAAAGATTACCCCACTGCATTGCAGTATATAAATAAGGCCACGCAAGACCCATCAACCGAGAGAGACCCTAAGGCGTGGTTGTGGAGAGGAGAGATATATTCTGCTATGCAAAAAGACCCTGCCAGCATGGCTACTAATCCTTATCGGGAGGCTGCAATATCTTATATGAAGGTTGTGGAATTGAAATCGGACTATGAGAAGGCAAGTGTAGACAATGGCTTGATGAATTGCCTGTTTCTATATTATAATGATGGTGTAAAAGCATATAATGACAACAAATATGACGATGCCTTCGGATACATGAAAAATGTGCTGGAAATTGCAGGTCTGGAAAAAGGTAAAAGGTTTGCAGCTATTAAAACCATTGATACGATTGCTGCTGAGTCGAAACTGATACAGGCGAACAGTGCTGTGTATGGGCAGAAGCCAGATGAGGCCTTGCCTATATTATTAGAAA
>CAIYVS010000539.1 GCA_903929655.1 uncultured Bacteroidota bacterium
AGTTTCAATTAAGAAGTAATCTTTTTGAGGTCAGGAATGTAAAGGTTTGGATCGTTCTTGTCAGAAATGGCAGTTCGAACATCCTCTACGATGGCGCACAAATTGTTATTTATAACAATGTCATATTTCACAAAACAGCCCTAAACATAGGGGATTTATACTTTTTTCATTAGCCCTAAGGATTCCCTGAGAACATACTTAACATCCCCTTCAGAATCACCAGTGGAACTCCCAGCATGATGGGGCTGGTGAAGTTTAGGAATTAATGCTTGAAACTCAGAAACTCTTGCTTGATCGTAAATACCTAATTCCATAAGCTTTAAAACAAAATCATTGAGGCTAGAAGCCCTGCCTAACGACTTCAATTCCAAATGATATTTACTCTTAAAAACCCGTTCAAGAATGATACGGCATTTATCATGAGCATCAGAGGGAACCGTTTGATGGCCGTCCAGATAATTTTTTATTTCCTCCAAATATTTTATCTCCCTACCTTTTAAATATTCTTCTTCAGGATTGCAGTCGTCTAAATCGCTCTGTTTGCATCCGGTAGAAGATATACCTGCTGGCTTTAATTTTAAATATTTAGCAGCTGAAAAACCAGGATTTTCAAAAATCTTTCCGAGAAATCCGATCTCATGTGTAAGCAATATTAATTGGCGTGGTTGTTTACCAATGCTTGACACAAGGTTTGATAAAAGTGCCACAGTTCCTTCTTTTCTCTCATGGTCAAAGCTTGAGATTGGGTCATCAATAACTACGATACGTTTTTCTAATTCTGCATCATTCCATAATGTTGCCATGAAGAATGCAAACGCCAACAAATTTTTATCGCCTTGACTGAGCGTATTATGAAAATGAGAGGGGTTGCTTCCAGTAGCTTCTAAGGGAACTTTATGGGCATCAAAAAACATCAGGTCAAACCCACAAAATACGCTATCCTGCCTTCGCCTATCAGTTTTCTCGCTAAAATCGCTAACACGAAAGTCCGCCCCTAAATGTTCAAGAATCCAGTTAATTCGTTCCTGATGTGCAGTGAAGGTAGTCAGAGAGTACGCACTTAACTCCTGTATTTTTCTTTCACGCTCAATACCCAGTCGCTCTCTTTCAGCTTTTATCGCTATGTACTCATTACAAAATGCTACCCAATCAGGAAAAAATCTTGCCTTAGTGGCAATTGCTATTTGAAGCTGTCTACGGATTTCAGAAATATCCTTAGCGCCGAGCCTTTTCTTATAATTTTCAATTTTGGAATTTAGAGCAGTGATAATAGCGGCAAGTTCTTCAAGAAGAATAGTGAGTTCATCCAGTGACCTAAAATCAACCGTCGTCTCCAGGTTGGCAATCTTGTTGGTGCATTGAGAATTAAATTCAAATTTATTATGAAGCAACGTCATCTTTTTCTGATGCAACCATAATAAAAGAGATTCACATTCCTCCGAAAGATATTTGTTCCAAAATGATGCTGACTTTTCCAATACAGGTATTTGCGCTTCAAGGTTCCATTGGAGAAAATTTGAAGCATGCGTCTTTATGGCCTCTTCCCATTTATTATATTCCTCGTCAAAAAATGAACGGTACGCATCGAACAAGCCCCCAACATTCTGTATGTCTTGCCCGCAAAGAGGACAATCGTGCTTCATTACTTGGAGGCCTTCATTTATAAATTCCTTTCTATGCTTATCATCTTTCCAGTGGGCAGCTATGTGTTCCTCTATTGTCTGTTTTGCGCGAGTGTGTGCAGTACCGGAATTTCGAGTAAATACTTCGCGAAGTTGATCGGAATTACGAATAGGAATACCAGGAACATCAGGAGTGGTAGACAGGCCTGCAAATTCCAATTCATTTTCTAGCTCCTTAATTTTCTTTTCAATATCAGGATCAGCAATAAGAGCAATAAATTGTTCTAATGACAATACTTGCGAAAAAGGAGTGCGCGTATATTCGCCCTCCTTTCGTGTTTTTTCAGAGTCCTTGGCTCTAATTGCATTCCCAAGATCTTCTATTGCTTGCGCAAGACGTTTACCTTCTTCACCAACAACAATTCTATGAAGATTTGACTTATGGAGGTCAGCTAGTCGTTCGCCATCAAAAATATTCTCTGAAATAAACTTAGAATCAAAAAGTTTAATAGATGCATTTGGCTTATCCCACAACCCAGTGTTAAACAGTACATCTTCATTTGTTGTTCCATCGGTAAATACAATTTCAATTTTCTGTTCTCCGGTTTCTCCGAAGGTTTTACGTTCCTTTATTAGTTTAGGTTCATTTACGGACAATGATCTCAAAATAGCAGTAAGGGTACTTTTGCCGTTACCATTATTTCCGAAAATAATTGTCTTTTCCGCAAAGGAGCGGCCTCCGGGCTTTACATCCCGAAACCTACCAACATTTTTTATCGATTTGAATCTTGACAACATAACGGGGAAATGGTTTTTATGGTAATGCAATCAGTTTATACCACAAGGCGGCACTTTGAAAGCGCCGTAAAGATACACAGTTAAAAATAATTTATACTATATCAGTATAAATATACAGTCCCAACGAAAGGGGCTGTGGACGCCTGATGGCGATAATAGATCAATTATACCCTTCAAGGTGCCTATATCAAGTTATCCAATCACTGTAGACGGTTCAGGATACAACTCCTCCATAGTCACGCGATACAACTTCGCCAGCTTGCGGAGATTGACCACATGTGGCCATCCAAGACCCTTCTCCCATCTTGATATACGATCAGTGGATTGTAAACCCAGATGGTCTGCAACTTGTTTTTGTGTAAGCTCTATGCGCTTGCGGTTTTCTTTTAACGTGTTAGGTATGTATGTTTTCATATAGAAAGTAGTAATTAAATTAATAGTGCTTTCGACAAACTCATAATAGGGTGCTGTCTCTTTCTGTGGTAGTAGCTAAAAGATGCCGAAGTAGGCATATTTTACTATTAACACCACCCAACATGGTTACACTCACCGACGATGCCGTGAAGAAGTTTCAGGAGATTTATTGTAAGGAATTTAAGAAAGAACTTAGTTATCAAGAAGCGTATGAACGGGCCTCAAAACTCATCAATCTCATGGCGATTATTTATCGTCCTCTCCTGGCAGAAAAAGAAAACATCAGGGTCCGTGATTCTTTGGAGGAATAATTTCTTTGTTGTTTCCTTCTAACGGTATTTGTGGTATATATGGAATATTGGATTCCGTATCGCTTATTTTTATTAAGACGGTTCTTACTTCGTCTACGATGGCGCACAAGGAGAGACGAAGTGAAGCAAAATCTTCATTTCGTCTTTCAAAATAAGGCAATAGTATCGGTTCCAACCTCTTAAATTCAGCTATCAAGGGTGGACAGCCTAGTTCAATCACTTTCAGCCATTCCACTATGCTAATTAAGAGTATTTTATTTTTCAGGCTGTAGTTCCAACCAAGCCCCGCCAGTATCTCTTTTTTCTCTTGCAGCGTCCCGTTTTGAAAGTGTGCCCCGGCATACGCAGCAAACCGGAATGCCCGTTCAGTAAGATCAATCCACTGTGCGGAAAAATCATTTTTTTCTTCCAGTTGCTTTTTAAGTTTTATAATCTGGGTTTGCAACAGATTGCGCTCACTGATGAATGTCGTTTCATCTATTTGTTCCCGATACCGCATCCGGGTAAGATTTGTCAGTTCGCTTTCAGCACTTTGTATTGCTTTCTCTCTTGTCTCACGGATTTTCACAAACCTTTCTGTTTCCGCCTGGTAATTCCCTCGCAGGTACTCTGCGGCCCAATCCGCAAATTCCGGCAGAATGGTAAGCTGTTCAATTACGGCTGCGATTTGGCCTTCAAGCTCTTTTAGCGTAACGGGCTTCTGTTCTTTACATACAACGCCTGTTTTGCGCTTGGTGCAGTGATAATAGACATATGTTGTTAACTTATCTGTAGCTTTTACCAATTTTTGTTTTTCGGAAGCTGTAATCATAGCTCCGCATTCTCCGCAGCGTATCATACCTGTGTAGGAAAACTGATGTGTTTGAGCGCGGGGTTTACCCTTCCTTCCAAGAATGACCTGGGCACGGTCATATTCTTCAACGGTAATCATGGGCTTGTGGTTTCCGTTATACACTTTGCCATCCCATTCAAAGAGCCCGGTATAGAAAATATTGTTGAACATTTTATAAATCGTACACCGGGCAAGCGGACGGTCTCCTTCTTTCTTGTATCTGCGAGTGCGAAAGCCCCATTCAGTATTGGCAATATGCTGAATTTGTGGAGGTGTATAGTTACCTGAGAGTAGCATATCCCACATCTGCCTTACTAAATTAAACCGTTCCATATCTGCTGCAATTGTCTTATCCTCTTTATTATTGAAATACCCAACCGGAGGCATTGCAGGTAGCCAGCCCCGTTCAGCTTTCCCTACCATGCCACGCTTGCAATCCTTTTTCAGGTCGATGATATATTGGTTGGCAATGCCGAACTCTACACTTATGA
>CAIYVS010000540.1 GCA_903929655.1 uncultured Bacteroidota bacterium
AGACAGATTTTCCCTCGGCATCAAATATAGTGGCTTTGACAGGTTGGCTATTCTGCAATTTTTGCGTTAATACAAACCTCCCTTTATTCGGATTAGGTGAGAGCGTAAAGTGTTGGTTTTGCAATAACACGTTTAACGATGGTTGGGTGGTAGTAGTAGTAATAGTATTATTATCTTGCCTGCCTTTAATAATAAGGTTGCAGCTTTCATCGGTAAACATATTAGCGGTATTAAACACCATTGCATATAAAGCCCTTGCCTGATACACCACTGTGCCATTCAAAGTGGGGCATAAACCCGACATCGCAGTTAAAGTATCTTTTTCCGCAGGGCTTATTGCGCCATTCAAGTAATCGATCAGTATTTTATAAAACTTCAGGTAATTGGCTACTACGTGAGTTGCCCCGCTTGAATCAGCGACCACTACACCTGTTACAGGGTCATATTGAGGATTAGGGGTCGGGCAGGTGCTTGCCAACGAATAAGCAGCAGTTAGGTCGCCATTGCCTATATAATTTTCAATACTGCTCAAATATGCAAAGCGGCATGAAGATGCCATGAGTTGGAACTGATGCAAAACTGGCGATATTGCTGCCAAAGAACTATCTGCTTGTAGTATCTGCCATAAATAATATTGTCCTATCCATGTCCTTACTGCTGTACTAGTTCCATAATCAATATTGCTGTATGCTATGTTATGAAAGGGGGCTAAGTAATTCCAATGTGCGGGTCTTGTACCACAATTGACCGGGGAACTACCGGAAGCGTTTGCAAGCCCGTTTATAGGAGAATAGCTACCTGAATAAGGAAAGCCCCAATTATTTGATGGGTAATTGGTTGATGTAGGCGATACATATAATGTAGAAGAACCCGCCGCCGGAGTACCCAAAACATAAGTAGTATAATTAGAACTACTCCACGAGGCAGCTACATCCCAATTATCACCTATCGGGTCGGTTGGTGTTCCCTGTGTGCCTATAAGCCCGTTATTAAGGTACAAGCCTTCCATGTTAGTGTCCATTGTATTTTTAAACCATGTAGTGCCGCTGCATGTGCCGCTAAACTCAAAGCCCCTGCCTACGCTATCTTCCCAATTGCAACTTATTACGGGGTTGCTGCTGCTGATTAAAAATGCCCTTACATTGTCAGCGTTGGCACTGCCCCATATATCCAGCCCATGTATGTTCGGGTTTTCAAATACCGAATCCTCAATACAGTTAGCGTGCCAGATGCCGTACTGTGTAGCTGTCAGGCTGTCCGATACCAGCACTATATTATTTACGTTGCTGGTTACATGCTGTTCCTGTTCATTGCTTGCATAGATCCCATTATACACATCCATAAACCTATTATGGTCAATATGTGCAGGTGCGCCGCCGCCATTATTCGAAGGGAAAGGAATAATACCCATGAGCTGAATACCATTTTGCACATAACGGTTAGGATGCACACCTGAATGATAAAGTACGCCCGGCAAGGTCGCCCTTATCTCATTATTCGTAATGCTTGCGCTTGGCTGGAAAGATTCGCCAAGGCTTGTCGTCCAGTTCAGCACAGCCCCGTTACTGATGTTTACGATAGTATCTGTATTTAAGTCCAAAATATTCATATACCAGCCATGCACTTTATATCCGTAATTGGTTTGGCTGCTTATTGTGGCAGTAGTATGGTTGCTTATCATGTAGTTATTTTGCGCTATGACGTTGTACATGCCGTTAGCTTCTGCCCCGGTGCCACAGTCATAAAAACGGTTTTGGTTATTGCCACTACCTCCTACCAGTAATTGCCCGAAAAAACTTTGATTCACAGGCATAATGCAAGGGTTGATAAAACTTTCGGCATAAATGCCCACAGGGTTTTCCAGGAAAGCGTTATTTACAGACGTTATATCAGAGTAAGAAGCGTGGATGCCAAAGCTGGTATTATCAAACAGGTTTTGATATTTCAGGGTTGAATTATCCCCTATCTGTACGCTTACAATAGCTGAACCCGTAGTTCCTACGCTATCTAGTGTTATGCCATAAGTGGCGGTATTGCCATTTTTGCAGGCAACAGACGGGTAAGGGAAAGTGCCGAACAGTGCAGCGGGGTTATCCACATTATAGGGGGCTTGGTAGCCGCTTGCAGGGGTATAGCTTGTTTTCAAACCATCACTGCCCGTCACATACGGCCATGCTGCCGGATAAGAGTGAGCAGCACTGTCATTATACGCCAAAAAATTCCTGCTGGTAAAAACCGTATTGCGTATCCGTATATTATCCGGTGTGGCTTGGTTAAACAATTCAATAGCGGCGTAATTGCGGTTAAAGATTGCACCATCGCAGGAGAGCACATAAGTATAGCCGCTTGCTGGGCTTATAGTACCTTCTACCCTTACCGCCGTATCTGCATCCTCTATCATGGTATTATTGCTTAAATACAGGCTGGAACTATTGGAAAGATAGATGCCACTCCATGAATACAGGCTTACAGGACAGGTAAACAAATGGCAATTGTTTAAAGTAAGAGATGAGTTGCCGTAAACAAATATATGCGTCCCCGGAGCCATCATAATTATTTTATTGCTGATACTTACATTCGTGCTGGTAGCAATATACAGGTCGCTTGAAGCATAAAAATTGTTACCGCCGCTAAAAGTTGAATTTGTTATTGATACGAATGCGCCGCCTATAACAGTGAAAGAACCATTAAAAACAAGGGAATCATTACAGTCAGTATCATTAAGCGGAAGCACCGTAACGCTTACCGTAGTAGAATCCAAACACCCATAATAATTGCCCACTACTTTGTAGGTATTCACTGCACTGGCGGTAGTGCTGGTGTTCACAGGCAGAGCGACCGTTAAAGCACAATTGGAGCATACTACACCATTTGTTACAGAAGATGAATAGGCTGGCGACCATGTGTAGCTTGTACAATTTGTGGCTGATAATATTACAGATTGTCCGTTAAAAACTTTGTTAAGGCTAATGCTTGCACTTATAAAAGTAGGAGCCAATTTATTCACAACCGTCGTAGTCGAAGTATTGGAACAGCCATTCAGGGTGACAATGACATTATATGTATAAGCGCCGACGCTAAGGCTGGAAGGGACGACATAATAGGAGTTAGTTGCTCCAGAAATTGGGCTGCTGCCAAATTCCCATTGGTAACTCAACCCTGTTCCTGTGTTTGCATACAGCGTATCCGTAGCCCCGGTACAAACCGTATCATTAGCGGCCCCGCTTATAATAGCTCCTGGGCCTGGGTCTACTGTCAATATCACACTATTGCTGGTAGCCGTGGTAATACATGTAGAACCAACAATACAACGGTAAGTGTAGCCGCTCATACTATTGGTCGCCCCTGAAATACGAAGCGTATCTGTATTTGTTCCGCTATATATACCGCCATTAGTAACATTACTAAAACCACTCCCTGTATTTACCTGCCATTGAAAAAAACTCGTATTAACTGCTCCAATACTCAGGAAAGTATTATTACCATGGCATACCGTGTCATTCATCGGTTGCATAGTAATTGCTGGTGTATCTTCCCGAACCCATAAGCCAAAAGATGTTCCTGAACATCCGCAAGGGCTGCTACGGTCTTCCACCTTAAGCGTCGTGATACCACTTGGATAATAGATGTTTATTATACCAATGGATTCCTGAGTTATTGGGGTAACGAGTTCACCGCTATAAACATAAAACGGGGGAAGCGATAAAATACATGTCGTGTCAGCACTGACCTGTGAAGAACTAATATTATATTTTGTCCCATTAATGTAAATTATATCAGTATCGTTCGGGTCACCTCCACCCATATCTATTCTTATTGTTGTTACAGGTGCTGAAAAGGTAAAAGTGTATTGTCCTTCAGTAGAACCATTTGTGACAGTATCATATATACCCATAGCATACGGTGCATTTTCAGGGCATACAGCCAATGTAGGAGAAAACATTGAATCATTTCCGCTTCGGGTCACCGTAACGGTTACACAATTAAGTGTTTGTACTCCTAATGTATCAACTCTGTCATACGTCTGTCCTTTTGTTCCAAAACAGCAACAGCAAAAAATGAGGGAAATTAAAATACTCTTTGAAGAGTGTAAACTTTGTTTCATGGTATAACATTTAGTGGTGTACTTTAAAAAGGTTCTGCCTTTCGATAAGATTTGGAAAGAAATATCTTGTATATACTACGTAGCTATAGTCGTCTGGCGGTCTAAATTATCGTTCTCTTGGTGCAGATAGTGGCGCGCAAGATAAAAAACATATTTATCGTTGTCAACCGTATTTTCACGGTATTTTTATATTTTATCGAAAAAAAGGATAAAATGAGACAAAATAATGTCCTGCATGACGCATGACAACACCTTTTTTTACTCCCGCTTCACGAGGTAGGGCTTACCAGTGTATGAAATTGCGGATAAATCGTGATATTTTATTCCAGACATGGTTGCCTGTGGATGTTTCGGGACATCGTCCGAGCGATTGCGGATATGGGGTATCCGATTGATTGCGGGCGATAATCCCGCATTTGGAACATTGATAATGCATGGCTATATTATTTAGTGTTATTTTTTTTGAAAACATGCTGAACAAGTATTGTTTCCCTCTACATTCAAGCGTCCACAGTTTTTGCATACCCATCTAATGATAAACCTTTCTGTTTCCCACTTGCCAAAGAAACTATCATTGTAAAAAGTGATAAAACAGTTATTGCATTTATGTGAAGCTTGTGGATTATCATAACCACAATTTTTACACGTATATACTACCATCGGCTTTGACATGGTATAATGTTTTAAGTTTCTGCGAAGTAAATAAATATTTTGCTATTAGGCAAATCTGCCTAATAGAATTAGTTTTTTACTTGTGACTTTGGTACTCGTGCCACGACAGAAACAATATAGAGATGAGCAAGTAATGCTAAAACTTGGACAGAAAATCCGGGATAAGAGATTGCAAAAAGGATTTTCACAAGCGCATTTAGCCAACTTATGCAACTTGGAATTAAGTCAAATCAATAGGATAGAACTAGGGAAAATAAATACCAGCGTATCGCATATCTTTCTGATTGCTAAAACACTTGGCGTTAAACCAGCCGAATTATTGGAGTTCTGACCATCCACTATTTACAAGCGTTTATTTGAAACAGAACGCAAAAGGATTACTCAATTAGAGGCACAACTAAAGAAACAAACAACTATTTATTCTTTACCGAATGTGCCGCTGTCCTTTGCGGCAAGTATTCAGTTTCTTGCAAAGCGCCTGCTCTATAAAAGATTTTATGCCCGATAAACCGATAAAAGAGGAAGATTGGGAAGAAGAGTAATCTACTAAAAGTTAGATATAGATATTTTTCGAAAAAAAGTATGCATTTTTGAAAATGTTACTCTATTTTTGAGATGCGTGAATTTTCAATAATTCACACGATCACCTTATACAACTTTTTTAGTAAATTTCCAACCTACACAACTAAACTGTTAGTTGCGTGTGCATAAGTTTATGCATCTCTCACTTTGTTTTTTAAATTTTTGTTCGCAATTTTACATCAGAAAAGTAATCTATATTTCTTATCAACACATACATCCTTCTTTCGGATGTTGTGACAGCTAGCAGCGTATTATAAAGATTAAGATGGGCTCATAGCACTCTCTTAGTCGCCAATTAAAAACCGCAAACAATTTGTTTGGGTAGTGCTTGTTGTCATAACTAAAAAATGAATGTGATGTATATTAAATTAGTCATTCTTCAAAAGTCTATATCTAATAATCTCCCCTTACTTCCTGTAAGAGATTTTTGTACTGATTCGTTCAGTTTCTCCATTTGCATTCTGCATTCAATTAATTTTTCCTCAAAGGCATTTTTCAATACACGTTCATTCAAGAGATATTTATTCACTTTCTTCATCCTCAAAATACGCCCTCCCTGACCCAGACTGCACCATCTCATAGACGCTCTCTGTCAAAAAGAAAAAGCCACCCGAAGAATCCCCCGAGCAGCCTATTAGTCCTATGCGATTAAAGTATATGTTTTTCCCAAGACGCTTACCTTAACCGCATTCAAAATTACTAATTCGCTTCTCTTTTACAAGGGATTTTTTCGGATGGCATATTAAATAACGCAATATGTCAAATCTGAAGAAATGTTTATACTTCATACAAATAACACATTCACCATTGGTAACGGTACCGCAGGATTGCATTTTCATTCTAAACGTACGCAATGCCCGGTACATGGGTTTTCACTTAGCAAAGGCGCGCTTTCCTGTGATTGCGGCAATACATATCACCCACACCATATTGTCTCTACAGCACATACCCACCGTCTTGGTGAAAGTAAGCAGCCTTGGAGCATCATCTATCTTTTGGTAGTACACGACGGCTCGTATGGTCTGCTGGAAAATGAACTATATAGTGGCGACGATGATATTACCGCCTTTATAACCGAAGTGTACCTGCTACGTAGATAAGAAAATACCCACTCCTCTTTTACACATAGGCTACTCATGCCTACCTGCCTTTGCCTGCCTGCTATAATAAAGCAACACACTCTTTTTTGTCCTCTCTTCCGGCGCTCCTCTGCCAGCTTCCAACACATTTCACATCTCAAACAATTTTTCAAAAACAATTAAAAATCAAAAACAATGAACGACAAAATCAACAATGACGAAGTACGTATGCCACTGCTGGTACAGGTGCTGTTAACGCCCGACAAGAAAGTATATGGGCAGTGCAGCGGGTACACCCGCAACAACTTTAAGACTCTTAGCAAGGTGATTGCCTTTACCGTATCGGTATGTGGCACCATCCTCGCCGTATCGATTTCAAAATTTGTATTTGGTGGTAGTCCCGCCAGTTTAGTGCTTACCCTTCCGTTCGGCATTCTTCTCTATTGGTACCTTGACCGAATGGTAATCATGGCGGACACCAAAGACGACCCGCAGTTTATCCGGCGCTCCCGCTATTTTATAGCAGTTATCCTCGGACTGTTTAACAGTCTGTTGATAGATGGCTGCTTTTATGCAGCCGATGTAAAAGCAGAAATAAATGTAGAGGTAGCCGCCAAGCAACTTGTTATACAACAAACGGCAGATTCATTAAAAGGCGTTGCCCAAGCGCACATAGTGTATATCTACCACCAGATAGACAGCGCCGCCGGACACCTGCGCGAACGTAACAATGAACTTGTACAGGAAGTAGAAGGCAGCGCATACTCGCATCACAGCGGAAAGGGTGTAGTCTATGATGAGAAGAAAGCGGTTCTTGATCGAGAAACAAGCGATTTCGAACGCAACAAGAGGCTGCTAATGGCAGAAGCGGCGAAGGATGAGGCTACGATTGCAGAGATCAATGCAGATGCGGCGAGACAAAAAAAGCAGATTGCATCACAGGTGAGCATGGGCTTCAACCATACGCTTGAGTTACTCCACCTTGTAGTAATGCGCAAACCCTTTAACATGTTTGTCGCCTTTCTTTTCCTTGCAGTAGCAATGGTATTGGAACTTTTACCAATGCTGGCGAAAAAATACATCGACATATCCGAGTACTTTGAACATGCCGCTTATCATATAGCAGCGCATCTGGCAACCGCCGAGATGAAAAAGAACCAGATCATCGAACAGGAGCAGCACCGTACCGACCTGCTCAACTATCGGGTCAAGGAGGCAGAGCTTGCCCGTCATGCCGTCGAGACCTTTAAGCAAAAGATGGCACACCATGAGCGTATCGTGAATGCCACTGCCAACTACTTTGCAACAATAGCCGAAAAAGAGGCAGATTTGAAAACCCGTTTTTCCGATTATTATCCGGAGCATATCAGCCCTATTTTTCAAAATTTGCTGACGCGGTTTCATACCGACCAGCAACAGGCATTTGAACCTTCAATGCCTACACCTACACAAGAAGTCCCTAATGAATTTTAGGGCTTCTTTTCCACCCATCAATAACCATTCAAAACAATGTTATGATAATCGTACTTATCCTCATAAGCATAGCCGCCTTTTACGGAGGGTATAAATTCGGCAAGTGG